>NZ_CP074436.1:3620000-3920000 GCF_016858305.2 Polaribacter sp. Q13 | reverse complement strand
ATTAAGTGGTTTGTCTGGTATTTTAGCAGGGATTTACGCTTTAATTGGTGCAGGTTACGCATATTGGTTGATAGAAAAAAGTGAAAGAAATTACCTCATTTTAGATGGAGGAGTGTTTCGGTTGGTTCTTATAGACTTGCTTTTGGTTGGTGCTCTAAGTGTTGGTACCGCAATTTTTTTAACCACAAGAAAAGCGAAACATAATAATGAAAAAATTTGGAATCCATTAACCCATAGATTGTTACTAAACTTTATAACCCCATTAGTTACTGGAGCTATATACATTATCATTATTTTAAATCAACAAAAGTATGGCAGTACAGGTGCTTTAATGTTACTTTTTTATGGATTGGCACTAGTAAGCGCATCAAAATATACTTTAGGTGATATAAAATACTTAGGATATTCAGAAATAATTTTAGGCCTCCTAGCGGCTTTATATCCTGGTTCCGGTTTTTGGTTTTGGGTAATTGGTTTTGGAGTAATGCATATTATTTATGGTACAATTATGTATTTTAAATACGACAGAAAACAATAGTTTTATAACCTAAATAAGTTCTTTTGAAAAATATTATTCTAAATATAAATAAAGCTTTTGATCATCGAATACGACTAGGTATTATGTCTGTTTTAATGGTGAATGAATATGCGGATTTTAATACTTTAAAAGAATTATTAGGTGCCACAGATGGAAATTTAGCAAGTCATACAAAAGCATTAGAAAAAGTCGATTTTATAAAAGTAGAGAAACAATTTATTGGCAGAAAACCAAACACCAAATATTTGGCTACCGATTTAGGAAGAATGGAGTTTAAAAAACACATTGAAGCACTAGAAAAATTAATTAAAAACAAATAAAGCTATTTTTTTACATACTTACTTTGAATTTCAAAGTTCTTTTAAAAACATAATAACATGAAAGAAATAAGCTTACCATACCATTTAATTATTCCCACAATAATCTCTATTCTAATTTTGGGAATACTTTTTTATAAAAGGAAAAAACTATTTATAAATGATAAAAACAAAGTGTTTTGGATCAGTGTCATTCTATTTTTTTGCATCTATTTACTCATTGTTGGCAATGCAACGTATACTCATTATTCCACGAATATACTTTTACAAAGTTTTGATTTAAACAAAGATGGAAACTTTAATACAGCAGAAATCACTCCTGAATTTAATATTGCCATGAGAAATGTTATTTCAGATACTGGTAGAAATTTTTCATTTATAACAGGACTTCTTTTTTCTGGTATCATAACTTCTTTTGTTTATGTAATCGGAACAAAAATTAATCAATATAAAAACAACAAATTATAAAAATTCAATAACTATGGAAACGAACAATCAGCAACAAGGAAAATTTGGTAGATGGGCAAAAACATCAATTACGGCAAGAATGCTAATGGTAGGAGTTTTAATTGTGGTTTTAATGATTCCGCTTTCTTATATTAAAAGTTTAATTAATGAAAGGAAGTTAAGACAACAAGAAGTTGTGAGTGAGATCAATCAAAAATGGGGAGAAGAAGTGATGATTTATGGTCCTATTTTAAAAGTACCTTATAAAACTTATTTCGAAAAAACAATTACTAATCCAACAACTAAAGAAGTACAGAAAGAAACGATTACAAAAATAAAATATGCCCATTTTTTTCCTCAAAAATTGGTAATTAATTCGACGATCAATCCAGAAGAAAAAACCAGAGGAATCTATAAAACTGCAGTCTACAAAAGTAGCATTGCGCTAAACGGTAGTTTTTCTAAACCTGATTTTTCTGAAATAGAAATTAAAGATGAAGATATTCTTTGGAATAAAACAAGGGTTATTATGCAGTCTTCTAACTTAAAAGGAGCGTCGAGCTTATTTGAAATTCAGTTTAATAAAAATAAATATCAGTTAACCTCTAAGAATTTTAAAGATGCTAATTCGCAAAAATTATACAACAACAATTATGTAGAATTAAACGAGTTAGAGAGTAATAATTTACAACTTTTAGATGCACCTAACGGAAAAGAAACTCCTTTTTCTATGACTATACATATGAAAGGAAGCAAACAGATTCGTTTTATTCCGATAGGACAAGAAACCGATGTAACCATAAATTCTGATTGGAAAACGGCTAATTTTATTGGAGAATACTTACCCCATAATTCAGATAAAATAACGGAAACAGGTTTTAATGCAAAATGGAAAATTTTAGATATTAACAGACCCTTTTCTCAACAATACTTTAACGGTATTCCTAATTTAAAAAACTATGCTTTTGGTGTAAATTTTTTAATTCCTGTAGATGAATATCAAAAAAGCGAGCGTTCTGCTAAATATGGCTTTTTAGTGATTGGGCTAACGTTCTTAATTTTCTTTTTAATACAATCTATGAGCAAGATAAACATCCATCCGTTTCAGTACTTAATGATTGGTATTGCATTGACGATGTTTTACACACTATTAATCTCCATTTCTGAACATAGTAGTTACTTAAAAGCATATTTAATTGCGGGAGTAGCCGTAGTAACATTGATTACTTTATACTCAAAATCTATCCTAAAAAACATTAAGTTCCCTGTTTTTATTGGAGTTTCTTTAACAGCATTATACACCTTTATTTTTGTTATTATTCAACTAGAGAATTATGCGTTATTAGTGGGAAGTATAGGCTTATTTACAATTCTTGCAGCTGTAATGTATGCTTCAAGAAAAATAGATTGGGAAAATAATTAGAAATGGAACCATTTGAACAAAGCTTCTAACTATTAGAGGCTTTGCTCTTATTAAAATAAAATCATGATACAATTCAATCTAAAGTATTTTACCTATTTTTCAATCTTATTCATCACAGAAATACTCATTGCAAAGTATTCTTCTGGTTTTTTAAGACATACTATTGGCGATTATCTAGCAGTTATGTTAGTATATACCTTTATAAAAGCAATCCTTAAAATATCACTAGAAAAAGCAATCTTAGTAACGTTCGCTATTTCTTTTTTGATTGAATTTCTACAACTATCAGATTTACAAAACAACTTTCCCGCTGCATATTCAAAAATGCTAAAAATTATAATGGGTACTTCTTTTAGTATTGGCGATTTAGTTGCTTATACTTTTGGAGTTATCACCATCTTAATTATCGAAAAATATATTCAGAAAAGAAAGAGATCCTAAGTATAAATTACACTTAGCATTTACTGCTATTATTTTCTTACCAAAAAAGAAACCTCTGCCCTTCTTGCTTTAGAATTATTTTGTGTACTATAATCTATACCATGATATTGTGTTAACACTCTAGTTGGATGCACTCCTCTTAACATTAAAGCTTTTTTAACGGCTTCTGTACGTTGCATAGATAGGTTTTCGTTATAGATTGCATTGCCTTTATTACTAGCAAAACCTTTAACCAATACATCTAAATTTTCATTTACCTCTAAAATAGCATACAAATCATATACCACTTGTAAAGATTTACTATTTAAATCCTTTGAGTTATCTGCAAAATAAATGTCTTGTTTATAATTTTTATACTTAGCAACTAAGTTCTCATAAGTAGTAGGTAGTTCTTTATTTTTAGCCATCTCGTTTTTCAACTCTTGTATTCTTAACTGAATTGCATCAAAATTATTAGTATAATTATTGTTTTCTGATTGTTTAAAACCATCTAACACGCCATAAAGCGAATCTAGTTTTTGTTGTACAATAACAGAATTAACAGAAGTTTGTTCTCTTACAATTTCTTTAGGTAGTAAAAAAGGCTGTACAATTGGTTGTACAATAGGTTTAATATTATTAGAAGGTGGTAAATAAACTACATTATTTTTACCATTACTAGATTGTTGCTGCAATAATGCAAGTCTTAATTGACGAACCTCTAACCTAAGATTTCCTAATTCTGAAGATTGTAAATCAGTAGTATTAGAATTTTGGTTACTATTATTTTGATTATTTAAGCGATTTTCTAATTGTGCCATCTTACTTCTTAAATAATCTAATTCAAAATTAGACGCTTTACCACTCGTTAAAACAGTATCCTTTACTTTAGTTAATTGTATTTTAGCATTCTTTCTTAAAGCTTTTTCTTTTTTGTAAATCCTTAATTTACTAGTTAAAGATATAATATCGGCTTCACTCATTACCACCATACTCTCTTTAGAATCTGTAGTACTATGCTGTTGCCCATAACTCATGGTTAAAGATCCTAACAGAAGAAAAGAAACACTAATATATTTTACTGAATTCATTTTTGACTTTTTTAAAAAATTAGAATAGTAATAGTTACCACTTATTTATTAAACACAACAAAGTTGCTATAAGTCACATTATAAACATATTATTTTAAATAGAAATGTGACTTACTAATAAAAAGTGTGTTTATAATATTGAAAGTTATAACTAATTAAAGTTAATAAAGAAATAAAATGAAAAAAATACAATTAACAACTATGCTTCTTATTCTATGTGCATACGTAGGTAAGGCTCAGGTAAAAGATATCAGTTTCACCGTATCTCCAGCCGCAGAATATACTTGGTGGGATGATAAAGCAGGATTTGAAGACAATGTAATGGTTGGTGGAAAATTAGGTTTTGGATTTGGAGAATTTATAGAGCTTAGAGGTATTTATTTACAATCTTTAGATCAAAAAACAGATTTCAGTAACTTTGGTATTACAGGTTTTAACCCTACTCTTTTTGATGCCCAAGATGTAACTATATCTCGTTATGGTGGTGAATTTAAAGCTAACTTTGGTACAAAAGGTATTAAGCCTTACTTTACATTAGGTGCTGGTGTTCAAAATATAGATTTAGATACTAGTGGAGATTACGAACAAGTATATGCTTCTTTAGGCTTAGGTGTTAAATTTAACCTTACAAAAAGAATTGTTTTTGCTTTAGAAGCAAAAAATACAACTTACAAATTTAATTCTGGTGCAAGTTTATTATCTAATGGAGATAAAGCAGATTTTGCAGTAACAGATGCAGACTTTGGTAGTGAACGTTTATCTAACTGGTCTGCACAAGGTTCTTTACAATTTTATTTAGGAGGAAGAAAACCTGGAACTTTATCTGATTTAGACAAAGCTTATCTTCAAAACTTTAAAGGAGGTTTTAAAGGCCTACAATGGGTTATAGAACCAAGTCTTGCTTACGTAAACTTTGCAGGAGAATCTTTATATAAAGACACCTATATGCTAGGTGCTTATGCTGGTTTAGACTTAAATGAATATATTGGAATTAGAGCTTTCTATTTTCAAGCAACCGAAAATGAAGAAATCTCTACAAACTTTGACAAAATGGCAATGTATGGTGGTGAGTTTAGAGCCAGATTAAATGATGGAAATGGGGTAACTCCTTTCTTAACTTTAGGTGGTGGTTATTTAAGTACAAGTGATAATTACGTTTCTGCTCCTAATGAAAGTGGTCTTTTTTCTAATGTTGAAGGAGGCGAATTTGCTATGGGTGGTTTAGGACTAAATATTCCATTAGGTAAAAACGTATTAATTACAGCTGCTGCAAGAGCAATGATAACTTCTGGAGAAGATGCAAAAGATATTGCTACTACAGATGACATACAAACGCATTTCTTTTACAATGCTGGAATTAAATTTACTTTAGGTAAAAAATCTAAAGCGCCTAGTGCTGTATATAAAGAAAATTTAGACAGAGAATTAACCGCACAAGATGAAGTAAATAATAAAAAGATTGATCAACTTAAAAAAGAATATCAGTCTAAAATAAATATTCTAAACAAAGATCTTAAATTAGCTTACGAAACCAAAGATGTTGATAAAGCAGTAGAGATTTTAGAAGAGAAAAAACAAGTAGAAGAAGCACTAAGCGAAGTAAAACAAGTTGAAAAAGTACATGTAAAAACAATTCAACAACCAGTAGCTTCTGTTACTACTTTAGACACTATTACTTCTACTAATAAGGAAGTTATTACTCCTAAAATAGCAACTGTTTCTAATCCGTTAGAAGAAAAATCTAGATTAATTCAAATGACACCTGTGGAATTCGAATCTCTAATAGATAGAATTCTAAAAAACGTAGATAACGAAAACCCAGTTCCTGCTAAAATAGAAGAAACTAAATCTATACAATTAGAGAATAACTTAACACCGCAGGATCAAAAAATAGAGCAATTAAATAATAGAATTCAATTATTAGAAAAACTATTATTACAAATAAATGCTAAACAAGGTACTAGTAATAATATACAAGAAAATAATACACCTAATAAAGATGAGCGTGTACAAGGCATGAACAGTACAATTCTTAATAAATTAGACGATTTAAATAGAAATAATAACTCTAACGATAAAAAGAATCAAACTAATAATAGAAAAACAGTTATTGTTTCTCCAAATCAAAATAATGATGGAAAAACAGTAGTCTCTACAATTAATGATAAGGGAGAGATAATATACACCTCAACGTTAAAAGAAGGTAATTTATTAACGTACAAAAACTCATCTTTACTTGCCGGATTTAACTATGGAGGTGCTTCTACTTTTAACTTAGGTTTAAGATTACACTATGCTATAGGTAAAACAAAATTAGAGTTTGTACCAGAAGCATATTACGGAGTTGGTGAAGCAAATGCTTGGGCAGTATCTGCAAATGTGATTTACCCAATAAATCTTAAAAATGACAATTTTGAACCTTACTTAGGTGCTGGTCTTGGGTTTGGTGACTTAGTAGATGGAATCACTGGATATTATAATGTTATATTAGGTGCTAAGTTACCATTTATACATAAAAACTTATATTTTGATTACACTACTCGTAATTCATTTGACTATAACCAATTTGCAATAGGATATACTCTTAAATTTTAATAACTACAAAAAAAATAAATTAACAAATAATACGATTATGAAAAAATTAATAACAATAGCAAGTTTAATCTTAATTACAGTTTTAGCCGTAGGATGTTCTAAAGATGATGATTCTATATCTTCTAGCTCTAAAGACCTAGTAGGTACTTGGAAATTAGATTACTTTGTTCAAGATGGACAATTAACAGAAGAAATAATCTGTGATAATCAGATTCAATATGTGTTTTCTTCTAACGGAAACTACACTGAAACTACCTATGCAGGTACATCTTCTAAAGATTGTAAAACTGCCACTGTAACAAGTGGAACTTGGACAAGTGTTAGTGATAACGATTATGAATTAACGCCAAATAAAACGTCAAGTACATCAGCATCATTAAACATTACTTTTCATGATGATTTTACAAAATTTACATCTGAAGTAAGTAGTACTAGAACAGAAGGATTTGAAAAAATATAATCTTTTCTCGTATAAAATGCCATTTATAAAGTAGAATAATACAACTTAAATCTAATTTACAAGGTGATTTTAAAGCTGAAAGCCTATAAATATTGAGCTTCATTAACTAAAAAGCTGTTCTTCTATAAGAGCAGTTTTTTTTGTGCATAAATTAAAATATTTCTAGTTTTTACTTCCTTAAAATTAGCATTCAAAGATTATAGATAATCAATCTGACAAGATCAGTGTTACATGCTTACATTTTATCACCTTTAGGTTGATTCTAATATTATTTTTTGACTATAAGTAGTTAATCCAAAATAACACAAATTAACCTAACTCTGGTTTACTATAACATTAGAATATTCAAAAAGAAAAAATACAGCAGTAGTTCTACTTCTTTTACTGATCAATACATAGAGCATAACATTCTCTGCAAGAAAAACCCAGGTGTATGCAAGTTTCTTTAATTTTACAGCTTCACCAAGAGTATATTATATATCACTTTAAAACCACTATAAAACCAAAGAGAGCGCATTTTGCAATGCACTCTCTTTGGTTTTAAATAATAAGAAATATTCTAATCTAGTACTTCAATATCATTGGTAACAATTTCTGATATAGGCAAAACCACCTTATTTGGCGTAGTATTTAAGGTAAGAGAAATACCATCAATTGATTCTATATAACCTGTGTAATTCTTAACTTTTATCTTCTGACCAATATTATATTTCTTTCTTACATAAAAAGCTCTCATTAGCTGGCTAATTACCTCTTTAGAGCCCAATGCAAGAGATAAACCTATAGAAGTTAACACAATAAACAAAATAACAGTTAAGTTGTTAGAAATAATACTTGTATCCACACCTGCCTGATTAATGGCTGCAACAGTAACAATGGTAACAATTACATAAAACACCAAATTACCTATAATATTACCTCCCATAATGTCAAAAGAATCAAAGACATTGTTTAAAGAACTTTTAATAAAGTTAGCAATATATAAACCTAATATAAACAATACAATTGCTCCAAATAATTTTGGCAAGTATAAAAGCAAATTACCAATTACAGTAGAAATGGTTTGTAATTCTAAAATTTCGAAAGCTAAAGTTATGGTTACTAAGAAAAGGGTAACCTTTATAAAAAGTAGTATTATTTTAGAAATATTTAAATTCTTAATTTCTCTACCTAAAACTCCTTTTTGATTAATTCTATCTGATAACTGATCAATTTTTATCAACTTTAAAATTTTCTTTAAAAAGAAAGCAATCATTTTGTTGATCAACCATCCAAGAAAAAGGATAAAAATAGCACCAATAATATTAGGCAATAAATCTGTAATTACATCAAACAAATTATTAAAAGAATTTATTGATATTTCTTTCCACGCGTTTAATTTATCCATTTTTCGTTTTTTTAGTAGTTGGTTTTCTTTCTATAATACTTTTTGCAGCTTCTCCATAATTAACCGTAAATAAATTCGCTAAATCACTAAACAACAAACGTAAAGCTATTTCGTTTTTCACCTCACTCTTTATTTCTTCAGGAACTTCATGGTGAGGTTTCCATAATTTTTTAAAAGGGTTTTCCATTTTATATCAGTCGTTTAAATTCTTTAATTTTACTAACTTTTCTTTTGCTCTTTTTATCCTCATTTTAATAGCACTTTCACCAATACCGTATACCTTAGAAAGCTCACTAACCGTAAGCTCATCTTGGTATTTTAATAATAATATCGTTTTATCTTCTGGACTTATTTGCATTAACAATTTATCTAACGCTTCTACTTTTAATTCAAAAACAACAGAATCACTTACCTCTTCTACTGCTAGAGATTCTAATTCGTAAACAGGTGCTTTAGATTTTAATTGATTATGATGCTTATCTCTATTAACATAGTTTATACAAATATTATAGACAAACACATACAACCAAGCTTTAAACTTAGATTGCGACTGATAGTCTTTTAGTTTGAAAAAAAGTTTTATAAAAACTTCTTGCGTTAAATCTTTAGCATCATCTTTATCTTTAGTAAAGCCCAAACATTTATTGTAAATGATTTGAGAATACCGATCATACAAAACACCAAAAACTAGAGAGTTATTAGAATCACATATGATTTTAATAATTTCATCATCGGATAATTTTTTATACGACGCTACATTCATCTAAGTTTGTCTTTATAGTTAGAACACTAAGAATTTTAAAAAGTCACTTTTTAAGTAAAAAAAAAGCGATATCCCATTGGCAAATTTTAAGGATATTAAGATACACTTTTATTTCTCATTTTTACAGCTAATTACCTCACTTATAAACTGTAGCAAAAAGTGACTTTTTCCATTTTAATGTGTTGTATATATGAGTCAAATACATTAATCTTATGAAGTTAAAAAATATTATTTCGTTCCTTTTTATTGTTTTAATCGTTGTTTTCTCTTTGCAGAATGCAGCAACAACCGATGTGAACTTTTTATTTTGGAAGGTTTCAATATCTAGAGTGTTGGTGATTATAGGTAGTTTTTCTATTGGTATTTTAGTAGGTGTTTTAATGTCTGTTAAATTTAAAAGGAATAGAACAAACTCATTTTAACCAAAGAATAACTGAGAATTATTATAACTCTATTAAAAATTTTACAATGGCAAAAATTTTATCCGTAAAACTAGTTTCTATACCAGAAGTAATTGTTGTTAATGATGACAATAATGATTTTACAGTGCTTATAGATATTGAATTCCATGATATAGACTTGCAACTAAAAATGGAGTATTGTTTACATTTATTTGCTTATGAAGTTCATGGAGAATTAGACGCTCCTCTTATTATTTCTAATTGGGATGAAAGCAAAGTAGTACCAATATCTAAAGATAGAAAAGATGAATACCTAGGAAAAGAAATAAAGATGATAACTGCTAGGTCTAAAAAAGAATTATTTGAAGTACCGATGAGTTTAAAACTTGGTAAATTAACAAATAGGAGCTCTCACTTCTCTAAAAAAACAGAAGTATTTGCTACGCTTGCTCCGGCTATTGGGAGAGCTTCAAAATGGTCACTTCCGTTTGAATCTAAAATTGAATTTTAATAATCTAAAAGTTAACCCTAATTTTTACATCAGCAATATTTATGCTTAACTTATAATTTATTTCTTTGGAAAAGCTGTTATTTCAATAGCCGCAGAGGCTACTTCCACTCTACCTTTAGATTCCTTAATTGCTGATAAAATTTTATCAAATAGTACAGATTTTGTACCTCTTCTAGATTTGTAATCTACCGCATAACGCAAGGTGAAAGTAATCCAGTTTTCATCAAAAGACATAGAAACCATAGGTGTTACACTGGCATTTTCTATGCTATAAGTTCCTATCATTTTATTCCAAGCCACTTGAGACGTTTTTGCAAAATCTCCTACTTCCTCTACTAAAATTCTAGTAAAAGTATCTTTCGCAAATTTATAATCGCCATTTGTTTTTATCGGAATCGTAATTTCATCCCACAGAAAAGGAAAATCGCCCGAGTAATTATAAACAGGTTCTTTAAAAACAAAACTATTGGCAACTCTTACCATTTTTCCGTTATATAAATCGCCATTTACCCAGTCTCCTATTTCCATTAAAGTAGTTCTTAGCAGACCAATATCTATAACATCTCCTTTTGTACCACCTAATTTAACACGATCTCCAACTTTATAAAAATTACTAGAAAAAACGGTTACATAACCAGCTATACTAACAATTACTTCTTGTAATGCAAACGCAATACCAGCACCTGCAACACCTAACGCTGTACCTAAACCTGAAAGTTTTGTATTAAAAATGTATAAAATTCCGAAAACAAAAAAGAGATACCCAATAAAATTTATGAGCTTTTTAAACTTGTATTTAGCACTGTTGTCTTTTGCAATTTTAAAAGTTGCTTTTTGTGAAATTTTCACCAACGCGTAAATAATTACAAAAAGAAATAATATGGAAGTGGTTTTTGTAAATATCTCGTTATTTAATAATTGTTGAATATCCACTTTTTTGAAGGAAACTGTAGAAGTGAGACAGTTTCCTACCAAATATAATCATTTATTAAGTAAAATCTTGTTGAATTTTTCTAATAATATCTTCTAAACCATTTAATTGAAGTTCATAAACCAACTCCATTTGTTTCCCTAATTTACCGTTAGGAAACCCTTTGTTTTTGTACCAAACAATATAATGTTCTGGTAAATTAATTAAATATCTGCCTTGATATTTACCAAAAGGCATTTTCATTTTTGCTAAATCTATTAGAAACTGTCTGTCTTGTAACATTATTTTGTAATTGAATTAAACCACTAGACTGCGCTCTAGGAAACACTTGAAACCAGAAACTTGAAGTCTTGAAACGTTAAACTCCCCCCCTATTCTACCCCATCAACATAATCTTGTAAATAAGAAAAACGTTCTGTTAGTTTTCCGTTTTCTGTCATTTTTGCACGTTGTAAAACCCCGTCTTTGTCATCATTAAAAAAAGCAGGAATTACATTTTCTAAAAACATTTCTCCAAAACCTTCACTCGCATCTTTAGGCAACTCACAAGGTAAATTATCTACTGCCATTACAACTATAGCATCTTTATCTTTAAAATTAACTTCAGATTCTGTTTGAGGATTGTACCCATAAATAGGGTCTGCAATGGTAGATGCTTTTAATGTTGATGCCACAGGACCGTCTACATCACAAGAAATATCTGCTACATATTTTATATTGAAATCTGCTGATTTTGCATCTTCTCTGGTAAATAAATAAGGTGCTCCGTTACCATAAAAATGACCTGCAATAAAGAAATCGGACACTTTAGCAAAGCGCATAAAATCTGACTCATACTTTTCTGGATGATCATAAAAATCGAAATTATCTAGTGTTTGTCCGTCTTTGCGTTTGTTATAATCTAACACATCTGCCAAACAATATACAGGCTCGTTAAACGAATTATTTAAATAATCATTTACAGAAACTTCTTTAATACTCATGGCATCTAACATTTCTTTTGCTCCGTAGGCAACTTTTCCATTACCCGTTAAAAGAATTTTAATGCTAGGTAACTTTATTTTCTTTAGTTCGGCTATCAATTCTTGCTGACTGTATAAATGTTCTGCTTTTGGTAAATTAAAAGTTCCGTTTGTTAAACCAATAGCTCTAAAACCATTGTAAGCACCTACAATACCGGCATAACGCCCAAAACCGATTAAGCGCAATCCGTTTTCTCTTACAATCGTTTCGTGGTCATATAATTCTATGTTTTTTTCTAAAATAGCCAACAACAATTTTCTATTATAAGGTTGCTTTTTAATAGTATGACTAAAGAAAAAATATTTTTTATTGTTGATTAAAGCTTCAATTGGCACTTCTTTTACGCCAAATAAAACATCGCAGTCTGACACATTTTCAGATACTTCTAATCCTGCTGCTTTATAAGCTGCATCAGAGAATATTCTAATACTTGAAGATTCTACTTTAACAGCGGCTTCCGGATACTTTTCTTTGAATTCTAGTAGTTTTTCTGGTGAAAAAACGACTCTTCTATCTGGTGGATTTTTGCGCTCTTTAATAATGCCAAATTTCATAATAGTAGTATTTTTAGACCTACTTAAACTAGTTTAGCAGGATTGGTATAATATTTGCTCGAAGATATTAGAATTTATGATGATAAGCAACAGTATTTTTTATACTTTTGCAGACCGCGTTAAGGATTGAAGTGACATCCTTTTTTAATTTTTTCAATTAAAAAAGATATAACGGAAAGCCTGACCACGTTTTTTTACGTGGTAACGCCCAAACTATTAAAACGGGGACGACTGGTTTTGACAGCGAGGACAGTGAATTTGTAAGCATACCGAGTTATGAAATAACACTCGTAAAACCTAATTTCAACTTTTTAAACGGCGAAGATAACTACGCTTTAGCTGCTTAATCCGAACTATAGTAGGATTGGCCTCGGCACACTAGGTGTGCAAGCTTTATGTCCACGGAAAGCCCTGATTTACGGCGTTTCACTTTTGGATATCGTAAAAGTAAATATAGGAAATTTGAAGCTTCGGCAAATTTCTGAAACTAAAGAAGATAAGCTAAAAGCAGATTGTTCTTAATCAGCTTTTGGTCGAAAACCAAGAAAGAACTAAGTATGTAGAAAGCTTTTTGGCTGCTTGTTTGGACCCGAGTTCGATTCTCGGCGTCTCCACTTAAAAACCCGTAAATCAATGATTTACGGGTTTTATTTTTTATAATCTAAATCTAAACTTATAATTTATACTCTTATTTAGAATATTTTATAAATAAAATAATAAACCTCTCAGTAAATTATTAATACAGTTTAACAAATGTATTTCAGTCTTTAATTGTTTATAAAGTACTTAGCAATAGGAAGACTTCATCAATATAAATTTAATAAATTCTTATTCACAAATCCTTCTATAGTACTATATTCAAAAACGAATAAAAATTAAAGATACTTTTAACTCAGATATGAAAATTGTATAAACGTACCTTTTTTTATATAAAAAAAAAGGTAAAATTAACATAGTATTAAAAAATTTACTAGATTTGATTTATCTAAAGGTTCTTGTATTTTTGCGAAATTTTGAATTTTATTCAGAAATCCCTAACTGACAAAATTACGACCTCCTTAATAAGATAATATATCCCCCTATTAAAAAACTCCCCCTTCATTCAGTAACCTAACGCAATAAGTTGAACTATTTTAAAGCAAACTTAACAGAAAATGCTACACCTAATAGAAAACAAAATATATGCAAAAAGACAAAGAAGATCTGGTGCAAATGATTTTTAATGACTATGTAATAGAGCCATTCATTAGTCAGATTCATAAAGATTTAAATGCATTCTGTATAAATGAAGTGTTTTTTACGTATGAATACTTTGCTAAAACAATTTCTAAAATTAGAGATAGTTTACAAAAACAAAAAATTGTTTCTAAAAATATAGGTATCGTTGTAAATGACGATTTAGAAACGTATGCCTCAATATTTGCTATTTGGTTAGAGGGTTTGGCATATGTGCCTCTTCATCCTAATCAACCAATTGAAAGGAATCTCGAAATAATTAGTCAAGCAGAAATAAGCTTCATATTAGACTCTTCATCGGATAGCAAATATGAAGGGTTTCGGAAAATAAACACAACCGGTTTAGTATTTATTAAATATAATTTAGAAATAAATAAAATAGAAGATAGTGAATTAGCATATATCTTATTTACCTCTGGAAGTACCGGGAAACCTAAAGGTGTTTCTATTACCCGAGAAAATGTAGGTGCTTTTATGAAATCTTTTTTTGAAATAGGATTTGATATTACCGAAAAAGATAGATGTTTACAAGCTTTTGATTTAACATTTGATGTTTCTGTACAGTCTTTCTTAGTTCCACTAACTAAAGGAGCTTGTACATATACCATACCCCATGATCAAATAAAATTCAGCTATGTATACGGACTATTAGAAGATCATAAAATTACATTTGGTGCTATGGCTCCTTCTATGTTAAGATATCTTAGACCTTATTTTGATGAAATTGAAATACCTAGTATGAGATATAATATTCTTACGGCAGAAGCTTCCCCTGTAGAATTAGTAGATGAATGGAAACTATGTGTGCCAAATGCACAATTATTTAATTTTTATGGACCAACGGAAGCTACTATATATTGTACATATTATGAGATTCTTAGGGATGCTAGCAATAAAACTTTAAACGGAATGTATTCTATTGGTAAAGCCATGAAAGGTTTAGAGGCTGTAATTCTTATTGATGGTGATATTACGAAAAAGCCTGGAATAAAAGGCGAATTATGTATAGCCGGAAAACAAATTACAC
The DNA here is from genome assembly GCF_016858305.2 of Polaribacter sp. Q13. Lineage (NCBI taxonomy): Bacteria > Pseudomonadati > Bacteroidota > Flavobacteriia > Flavobacteriales > Flavobacteriaceae > Polaribacter > Polaribacter sp. Q13. The sequence continues at coordinate 3,904,876 of NZ_CP074436.1, read as the reverse complement.
CGGGTTACTGGAAGAATGATGAAAAGAATAAAGATTCCTTTATAAAAATAAAAAACAGTGATAAGGAATTAAGGTTTTATAGAACTGGAGATTCTTGTTATTTTGATCATGATGGAGATATTTTATTATATGGAAGAATTGATCACCAGGTAAAAATACAGGGATATAGAATAGAACTTGGAGAAATAGAATATAAGGTTAGAGATTATTGTAACGGAGTAAGTGCAGTAGCAACATCCTATACTAATAAAACGGGCAATACAGAACTTGCATTGTTTATAGAAAGTACAGAAGTGTCTAGTGATGATGTAAAAAATTATTTGTCAACTAAATTGCCTCCTTATATGCTCCCTTCGAAACTATATTTTTTGAATCAATTTCCATTAAACTCGAATGGGAAAATTGATAGACTAAAATTAAAATTATTAATAAAATAATGAATATTATGAACTTAAACTATAAATTTTAGTGTATTAGTATTTAAAAATGATACTAGATTATACAGATGGAAACTTCTTAAAAGACACGAAGCTGTTCTCTGTATAAGGAATCAGAATTACAAAGAGTTAAATGAGGATTCAACAATACACTTAAATTTAAACAAAATAAAATCTAGAATCCCTCTACATTGTTGCTATCACTAATTAAAGAAAAATAAATAATGAATAAGAATAAAACAACACAAGAAGTTGAAGCTATCTTCAAAAAAGTTTTTGAAGATGACAAATTAGAAATTAATATGACAATGACGGCAAATGATGTTGATAATTGGGATTCTTTAAGCCACATGTTACTAATTGTTGAAGTGGAGAATACTTTTAATATTAAGTTTAAATTAAGAGACTTAAACAAAATGAAGAATGTTGGAGATATGATAGATCTTCTAGTACTAAAAACAGAATAATTAGGGTATGATATTTAATTCTCTCACTTTTATAATATTTTTTGTTGCTGTATTTTTTATATATTATTTTGTTTTTAAAGAGAGCACCAAATACCAAAATTGGTTACTACTTCTAGCAAGTTATTTCTTTTATGGATATGTAAATTGGAAAATTATTCCAATCCTCTTAATTGCAACCATACTTATTTATTTTTTGGGTATTGCAATATATACCTCAGAAGAAAATGAAAAGAAGTCTTCAAGATTAGCAACTTTAGGGATAGTATTAGGTGTTGGACTTTTATTTTATTTCAAGTATTTCAATTTTTTTATTGATTCATTTTCGTCTGTTTTAAGCGTTATCGGTTTAAAATCAAACATTGGAACTTTCAACATTATTATGCCTCTCGGTATAAGCTTCTTCACTTTTAAGCTTATTAGTTATATTATTGAGGTACATAGAGGACAAATTGAACCAACCAAAGATTTTGTAATCTTTGCAACTTATGTAGCCTTTTTTCCTACAATTTTGTCTGGCCCAATAGACAGACCTAATAATTTTATTCCTCAACTTGTAGGTAAACGAACGTTTAATTACAACCTTGTTGTAGATGGTTGTCGTCAAATACTTTGGGGTCTGTTTCAAAAAGTAGTCATAGCAGATAACTTGGCCGTATATATTAATGGAGTTTGGGGCGATATCCCTAACCAATCAGGAAGTATGTTATTGTTTATGGCAATTCTATATAGTTATCAAATATACACCGACTTTTCTGGGTACTCACATATGGCTATTGGAGTTGGTAAAATTCTAGGTTTCCAAATTACTAAAAACTTTAATTATCCATATTTTTCAAGAAATATTGCAGAGTTTTGGAGAAATTGGCATATATCCTTAACATCATGGTTAACAGATTATGTTTTTATGCCATTAAATTTTAAGTTTCGTTCTTTTGGTAATTGGGGTATAATTCTAGCTATAATTATTAATTTTATGTTAGTTGGTTTGTGGCATGGAGCTAATTGGATATTTGTTATTTATGGCCTTTACCATGGTTTACTTTTTATTCCTTTAATTCTTACAGGAAGTATTTTTAAAAAGAAAAAATTGATAGTAAATAAATATGGGTTACCATCATTAAAAGATTTTTATAAAATTAATGTAACTTTTTTACTTTGGACTTTAAGTTTGATAATTTTTAGAGCAGACAACATCAATCAATCTTGGAGCTATTTTTCCAAAATTTTTTCAAGTTCCCTATTTACGATACCAAAGTTTAATCATCATGACTTAGGTGTAATTATTACAATCATTTTTTTTATAATTATATTTATGTTGATTGAATGGTTTGGTAGAGAAAAAGAATATGCTATATCTCAATTAGAAAAAACCAGCAATAAATATAGTCGTTGGGCTATCTATATTATCATCATAATATCAATAATGATATTTGCGGGAGGAAAACAAGATTTTATTTATTTTCAATTTTAAACAAAAAATTAAATGAAAAAATTTATCGGGAAAATGGTTTTATTTTGCTTAATAATAATCTCCATTTTATATTTATTAGACTATACGGCTACAAAAGGATTAAGAAAGAGTCATTTTCATACATTTAATAATTTAACCAAAATATACAATAGTGAGTTAAATTCTGATTTAATAATTAATGGAAGTTCTATTGCCTTATTTCAAATATCACCTTTCTTAATAGATTCTATTTTAAATGTAAATTCTTACAACTTTGGAATAGCAGGAGCAGGATTTATTGATCAAAAATTGCAATATGACCTATATTTAAAATATAACAAGAAACCAAAAACAGTGATTCAATTAGTAGGTGATTTTGATATGTTTAAAAATGAAAAAATATCCGGAAATATGGCATTCACGCCCTATTTAGATATGGATATGGTTAAAAAAGTAGCTAAAAAATATAAAGGAATTTCATTTTTAGATTATAATATTCCATTTTTCAAATATACTGGAAGTCCTTTTAATATTATGGATGGCTTTTTTAGTTTTTTTGGTTTGGAACTAAGAAAACCAACTGGATATAAAGGCTATTTTGAACAAGATATAAAATGGACTGATTCTTTTGATAAATTTACAAGTACCCATAAGAATGGGACAGTAATAAAAATGGATGCTGAAACTATGAAAATATTTGAAAATTATATTGCTGAATGTAAAAAGAATAAAATAAATATTTTACTTATCTACCCTCCTACCTATTATAAATACAACAAGTATATCAAAAATCAAGATGATATTATTTCATACTACACCAGCATTTCTAAAAAATATGATGTACCATTTATTGATTATTCAACTAATTTCCTTGTATATTCTACCGACTATTTCTATAATTCGCAACATTTAAATAAAAAAGGAGCTGAGATATTTACAAAAATACTAGGTGAAGACATTAAGAAGATCTTGCCAAAATAATTAATATAAATCTCTTAATTTTTATTTATAGATTTTGTAGAATATCAATTATACAAATTTGCCTTTTACTTTTCTTTTTTACTATAATTTAAAATCTATTAAAAAATTAAAAGTATATTTTTGTTTTTTATTACAAGCTAAACATTGAAAAAAATAATAGTTACTGTTACAAATGATTTATCAACAGATCAACGTGTTGATAAAGTTTGCTGTACGTTACAAAAAAATGGATTCGAAATTGTTTTAATAAGATGCTTAAGTTAAAAAAACACTGTTCTTAAAGTATTGGTAGTACACAAAATTTGACTTTTTTAAATAAACAAATATCCTCTAACCAGCAATTTTTCTAATTAAAAATTTAAGTAAAGCAATAATTGAAAATATTGGTTTTAAAAAAATAATAGAATTATTTGTTTTTAAGAGTATTTCTTCTTTATATAATGACCAATTATAGTTTTTAGAAACACCATAAGGTTCACATAAAGCAATAACAGTAGATACGGTTTTAACTTTACTTTTGTTAGCAAATAAGCTTAAATTAAAATCATAATCAGACAAAATTTTATAATTTGTGTTATATAAATTTTCGTTAAAAATAGTTTTATTATAAAATATAGATTGATGATGAACCGTATTTTTCACCCACATTATAGAAGACCATTTCGATTTAAAATTTTTACTAATTGTTTTAAAACAGTAACTAATTTCACCAATTATTAAATCAAATTTAAGGTCCAATTCTTTTGATAAATTTTCTATAACCCAATTAGAAGCTAATAAATCTCCACTTCCTAAAAAATACAACCATTTTCCTTTAGATCTAAGAACACCTTTGTTCATAGCATTATAAATCCCTTTATCTTTCTCAGAAATATAGTTAAAAGGTGGTCTTAATGTTTTTAAATATTCTTGAGTTTTAGTTTTAGAGCCACCATCAATAATCCAAACTTCAAAATTATTTAAAGATTGATTTTGAATACTTTTTACCGTTTTTTTTAATCCTTTAAGATTATTTAAAACTGGTATTATTATGGATATTTTCGGTTTGATATCTATTTATTTAAAGTAATTATCTAATTTTTTAGATTCTATCTCCCAACAAAGTATTTCTTTTGTTTCTTGTTGATGTTTTTTTATAGAGCTTAATAAAGCGGCATCGTTTAATACTTCATTAATTTTGCTAGCTATTTTTTCTGGAGAATAATCTTCTACTGTAACACCAACTTTATATTCATTTATAATTCTTGATATTTCTGGCATATTACCCGCAATAATAGGAATTTCTGCATGAATAAAATCGAATAATTTATTTGGTAAAGAATACGTAAAACTTAAACCTAAAGGCTCTTCTAAAACCATACCCAAAGTTGCTAACTTAGTATAATTAATAAGCTTACCTCTATCTATTCTACCTAAAAAATGAACTCTCTCGTCCATTTTTTCTTTAGCAACAAACATTCTTAATTCTTGTTCTACTTTGCCATAACCAATAATAACTAAATCTAAGTTATCTATATATTTTAAAGCCTTAATCATTGGTTTAATTCCCCTACCAGGATTTAAAACTCCTTGATACAGAATAGTCCTTTTATCTGTTGGAAACTTTACTTCTTTTAAATTAGAGTAAGCATTCTTTAAAGGAACATTTTTAATAACACCCATTTTATTCTGATATTTTTTATCATAAAAATCGGCTATAGATTGACTAACGGTATAAGATTTTTTTATTCTCGGTAAAAAAAAATCTTCTAATTTTCTCCAAAAATTCTGCACAAATGCTCTACCTTGTAATTCTGGTCCTTCAGAAAAAAGCTCGTGACTATCATAAACTAAATCAATATTTTTTAACTTGCTAGTAAAAAAACAAGCAGGTAAAGTATCTAAATCATTAGATACTATATAATTAAATTTTCTAAATAAGATATAAAAAAAAAGTCTTATATTATACTCTGCATAAAATAAAAAATTATTATTAAAAAAATGTTTTTTTCTAATAATTGTATACGCTCTTTTTACAGTAATTGTATTTGGTAAAACTCTACCATACACAACAACATCGAAACCTAATTTAATAAGATAACTGCATATTTTATGCACCCTATAATCTGTTGAAATATCATTAGTTACAGCTACAAAAACTTTATTTTTTTTTTTCAATATTATAAGATTATAATCTAAACAGTGGCTTTTTGAGCTACTTCAAACAACTCTCCACCTTCACACTTTAACGTTTTTTGCTTAAACTTTACAATTAATTGGTAATCATGCGTTGCCATTAAAATGGTTTTACCACTTTTATGAATGTCATTTAAAAGTTCCATTACCTCTAAAGAAGTTTTTGGGTCTAAATTACCTGTAGGCTCATCTGCTAAAATTAATTCCGGATCATTTAACAACGCTCTAGCAATGGCTATTCTTTGTTGTTCTCCTCCAGAAAGTTCATACGTTTTCTTAAAAGAATGTGCTTTCATGCCTACTTTATCTAATACGGCATCAATTTTCTCCTTAATTTTAGTTTTATCTTTCCAACCAGTCGCTTTTAATACAAACTCTAAATTACCAAAAACATTACGATCACTTAACAATTTAAAGTCCTGAAAAACAATTCCTATTTTTCGTCTTAAAAAAGGGATGTCTTTTTCTTTAATCGATTTTAAATCGAAATCCACAATACTTCCAGCACCTTTTTGCAGCTTTAAATCGCCATATAGCGTTTTCATTAAGCTACTTTTCCCACTTCCTGTTTTACCAATTAAATAATAAAATTCTCCTTTTTGTATCGAAAGATTAACTTTAGACAACACCAAATTTTCTCTTTGATATATATCTGCGTTTTCTAAAAATAAGACTGGTTTTTCCATAAAAAAACTTGTTTCTACAAACTTAAAAGTTTTGAACGATTTTATACTATGAATTACAAACAATTCTTACTTTTGATTCAAAATATTTTCATAATATTTCTTCCTCCATCAAACAAAATTAAAATATGTTCGTTATTCATTTTAAGTATCAAAAATAATTATATGAAGTTTATTTTTATAAAAAAACGTTTTATTACTTGTTTCTTTTTTTTAGTTGCTTTTGCAGGTTTTAGCCAACAAACAATTGTAGACACAAATATTTTTACAAAATATAATAATGCCATAAAGTTATTTAATGACAAAGCGTATGCTGCCGCGCAAGCTAGTTTTATTTCTATAAACAAAACCGCAACCGTAAGTTCTAATTTAAAAGCAGATGCCGCCTATTATGATGCCATGTGTGCTGTACGATTAAATCAACCAGAAGCAGATAAAAAAGTAGTAACTTTTATTGAAGAAAATCCTAATAGCAGTAAAAAAAACAAGGCCTTTTTTACAGTTGCTAGTTATTATTTTGCCAATAAAAAAGCTGCTTATGCTCTTAAATGGTACAAAAAAGTGAATGCAGATCAACTTTCTAAAGAAGATAGAAAAGAACTAAATTTTAAAATGGGATACGCTTATGTAGTAACCAAAAATTTAACTTTAGCTAAAGAAAAATTTCTTCCATTAATTAATGATGCTAAGTATGGTAATGATTCTAGATATTATTATGGTTACATTGCTTACAAATTAGAAGATTATGAAATTGCAGAATCTACGTTTAAAGAAATTGCAGATAATGAAACCTATCGCGTAGAGATTTCTTACTATTTATTAGACATTAGTTTTCAGGCTGGTAAGTTTGAACGTTGTATTACCGTTGGTAAAAAACTAATGAATACATTTAAGAAAAAAGATAGATCAGAAATTTCTAAAATAATTGGTGAGAGCTATTTTAATTTAAAACAATATAGTGAAGCAATTCCTTATTTAAAAGGATATACAGGTAAAAAAGGGAAATGGAATAATACAGATTATTATCAATTAGGATTTGCGTATTACAAACAAAACGATTTTGAAAATGCCATTAGTAATTTTAATAAAATTATTGATGAGAAAAACTTTGTTGCTCAGAATGCCTATTACCATTTAGGTGAATGTTACCTTAATTTAGAAAAAAAAACAGAAGCTCTAAATGCTTTTAAAACAGCTTCTGAAATGGATTTTGATACAAATATTAAACAAGATGCTGCTTTAAATTATGCAAAATTAAGTTATGAAGCAGGTAATCCTTTTAAGAGCGTTGCAGAAGTTTTGCAAGATTACTTAAAAGCTTATCCAAAATCTAAAGCATACGAAGAAATTAATGACTTAGTTATTTCTTCATTCTTACATCAACAAGATTATAATGGGGCTTTAGCATTTTTAAGTCAAAAAAAATCTATAAAAAATAATTCTTTAATTTCAGAAGTTTCTCTATATAGAGGTATTCAATTATTTAATGATCAAAAATTAAAAGAAGCGTTACCTTTCTTTGTAGAAGGCAAAAAAGCAACAGACGTATCTATTAATGAAAAATCTAAATATTGGGAAGCCGAAACTCTTTATCGTTTAGATAACACGAATGAAGCACTCACTAAATTTACGGCGTTAAAAAAGGAATTAAAAATAGAAGGTGGCGAATTTAAACTACTAGACTACAACATTGGTTATAGCTATTTTACACTAAAAGACTATACCAATGCTGCTATATCTTTCGAAAATTTTATAAAAAAAGAATCTATAGAAAAAGAGATTAAAGACGATGCTTTTATCCGTTTAGGAGATAGTTATTTTGCTCTTAGAAATTATAAAAAAGCAATTACAACCTACGCTAACGTAGTTAAAACTTATGGTGCAGATGCCGATTACGCCCAATATCAAATAGGAATGAGTTATGGTTTTATTGAAGATAACCAAGCTAAAATAAAAGCGCTTACCAATGTTGTAAATGAATACCAAATTTCTAATTTAAAAGATGACGCCTTATTTCAACTCGCAAACACATATACCATAATAAAAGATAATAAAAAAGCACATTTAGCCTATGAAAGGTTAATTGAGAAACACCCAAACAGTGTTTTTTTACCAAAAGCTTTAGTCCGTCAAGGATTATTGTATTATAGTGAAAATGAGAATGAAAAAGCTTTAGAAAAATTCAAAAAAACTACCAGTCAATTTCCTAATTCTCCAGATGCCTTTGAAGCTGTTGCAAATGCCAGAAATATTTATATTGATAATGGCAATTTAAATGATTATGTTAGTTGGGTTTCTGGTTTAAAATTTATAAACATTACAAATTCCGATTTAGACAACACCACTTTTGCAGTAGCAGAAAAAAAATATTTTGAAGCAAAAGATGGTAATGAAATTATTAGAGCGATTTCTAAATACACAATTTCTTTTCCTGAAGGAATACACAAACTAAAAGCAAATTATTACTTGGCAGATATTTTATTTAAAGAAAAACAATTTGACAAAGCAATTCCTTATTATCAAAATGTATTAGAAGAAGGACAAAATGAATATAGTGAAGATTCACTGGCTAAATTAGCTCAAATATTTCTTGAAAAAAATGAGTTTGAAAATGCAATCCAAATATTAGACAGATTAGAACTAGAAGCTTATACAACAGAAAATGTTTTATTTGCCCAAAGTAATTTAATGAAAGGGTATTATGAAACAAAAGCTTATGAACAAGCAATAACATACGCTAAAAAAATTCTTGCTAAAGATAAATTAAACGACCAGCTAGAAAATGATGCAAAAATAATTATTGCTCGTGCTTCTTTTATAAACAAAGATTTTTACACTGCTGAAGAATATTATACAGAATTAGAAAGTAAGGCTTCTGGCGAATTAAAAGCAGAAGCATTGTATTATAATGCATACTTTAAAAATCAACAAAAAGAATTTGCAGACTCTAATAAAACCGTACAAAATTTAATAGCAAACTATTCTTCTTATAAATATTGGGCCGTAAAAAGCTATATAATAATGGGGAAAAATTATTATGGATTAAAAGATGTTTATCAAGCTACTTTTGTTTTAGAAAACATTATTAAAAACTTTACTCAATTTAAAGACATTGTTGAAGAAGCCAAACAAGAATTAAAAATAATTAAAGAAAACGAAGCCAAAACTAATAATTCCGTAACTCCTATAAAAGAGGATAACACTACTAAAAAAAATCAAAAATAATGAAAAAAGGTTTCACATTATTTCTACTCTATTTTTCTTTTTTAAGTTTAAACGCTCAAAAAAAAGAACAAGCTATAGACACCGTAAAAACAGAAGTTGTAAATATTGTTACAAAATACAACCCTAAAATTGCAGATGCTAAAAAGATTAATAAAAACCCAACAATAAAACTGCTTAAAAGCAACGAAAAGAAAAAACTAGAATACACTATTTTTTCTGCTCCTGTTGCCTCTACTTTTATTCCTAAAAGTGGTGTTGTAAAAGGAATTAATGTTGGTATAAAAGAAAGAGTTTACCAAAATTATTTAGCAGCCGGATATGGTAATTACAACACACCATATTTAGAAACCAATTTACATTATAGTACTCGCTTTGAAAACGAGTTTGGTTTTAATGCAAAATATTTAGCATCTCTAGACAATGTTAAAAACTCAGTGCTTAACAGTAATTTTTCTAACTTAAATATTGGCGCTTTCTACAAGCAGCAAGACCGTTACTTCGATTGGAAAGTAACCTTAAATTCTGAAAGAAATCTTTATAATTGGTACGGTTTACCAGATCTTAATTTTACAGATTTAACGACTAATTCTATTAATGAAGAACTAATAAACAATTATTTTGAATTAATTGGATCGTTCAATTTTAAAGACTCTTATCTTCATTCTGCAAAAATTAAAACAGCCTATTTTACAGATAGTTATAAAAGTAATGAAATATTAGCTAAATTTAATGCGAGATTAGATTTGCCTTTAGATTTTTTACTTTCTAGTTTAAATGATATTTCTATTGCTACTAGCATCGAATTTTTAAAAGGGGAGTTTAAAAACGATTACAGCAATTCTAATTCTTTAAAATACGGAACATCTACCATCAACATAAATCCTCAATATAAAATAGAATATGAAGGTTTTTCTATAAAACCAGGCTTAAAATTAATTGCTTCTTTTGATTCAGAAAACAGCTCTAATAACTTTTTTATATTACCCGATGTATTTGTTGAAGGACCAATAATAGAAGAATATTTAAATATCTATGGTGGTTTTTCTGGAGATTTACACACCAATACATACAAGAATTTCACTGAAGAAAACCCTTACGTTTCGCCTACTCTTTTTATAACTCAAACTTTAGAAAAATCGAATATCTATTTGGGGTTAAAAGGAAGAATTATCAACGATTTAAGTTTTAATATTAAAGCAAGTTTTAAATCTGAAGAAGACAAACCTTTATTCTTAAGAAATACTTCTAAATCTAACGGAAGTATTAACACTTATAATGGCAGTAATTTAAAAGGATATGAGTATGGAAATTCTTTTGATGTGTTGTATGATGATGTAAAAACAAATACTTTATTTACAGAATTAGAATATGACTATTCTAAAAACTTATCATTTGGGCTTCAGGGAATCTACAACAACTATACTTTAAAAAATGCTTCAGAAGCTTGGAATTTGCCTTCTGTAGAAGGAAGTATTTCTGCTAATTACAAAACAACTAAATGGTTTGCTTCTGCCAACATTTTCTATGTAAGCGAAAGAAAAGATGCCCTCTATAACAACCAATACCCTTCTAGTTTAGGTGGTATAGAGACTGTAGATTCTTTTGCAGATGTAAACTTAAATGGAGGATATCATTTTAACGACAAGTTTTCTGCATTTCTAAAATTAAACAATATATTAAACACAGAATACCAACGTTTTGCAAACTTTGACACTCAGGGATTTCAAATATTAGGAGGAATGACTTATAAGTTTGATTTTTAAAATCAATTATAAAAACCAAGCATTTTATTAAATTTATTTTATGTTTTACTACTTAATAATTGGACTTCAAATTTATTGCGTATACCATGCCTATAAGAATAGGAACAATATGTATTGGTATTTTATAATATTCTTTATTCCTTTAATTGGTTGTATTATTTACCTTTTAACACAGGTAATTAATAAAAGTGATGTAACTAATATAACAGAAGAAATTACTACCATAATTAATCCTACAAAAAAGATAAAAGACTTAGAAACAGCTCTAAAATTTTCTAACACATTTCAAAATAAGATTAATTTAGCAGATGCTTATGCACAAAACAAAGAGTATAAAAAAGCTATTGACACTTATGAAAAAGCGCTAGAAAGTAATTTTAAAGATGATCCGTACACGTTAAATAAACTAATTACTTGTTATTTTAACACTCAAAATTTTGATAAAGTAATTGAATATGCACAAAAAATAGACCTCCAAAAAGACTTTAAAGAAACCATCTTTTTTTATGGTTTAGCTTTAGAACAAAAAGGAGCATTAGAAAAGGCGGAAATTCAATTAAGAAAAATTGACATCAGATATTCTCATTATAATGAAAGACTTGAACTTTCTAAATTCTTAATTAGACATCACAAAAAAGATGCTGCCAAAGAAGTTTTAACTGAAGTTATTGCAGAAATAACTGCGATGACAAACGTAAATGCAAGAAAACATAGAAGCATACTATCTGAAGCAAGTAAAATTCTGAATGAGAATTAACTATTTTTTTAAGGGAATTCTACATTTATTAATTTTCTTATTTTTAACGGTAACAACTCAAATTGGTGGCATATTATATGTTATTACATTTTTATTAATTTCTAATAAAGTGTTAAAATATAGATTAAAAAGGACATTCTTTTTCATCACTTTATATTTAATAACATCCTTTTTAATTGTTCCAAAAATGGCTCCATTATTTGGACGCGTTAAAATTGAAAACAATAAAAATTTAGAGGCACATAACTTTATAACCAAACTCTTTAATAGAAATTATGTTACGCCTAAATTACAAGAAGTGTTAACAGCTGTTTCTTTAAAAATAAAGAAAGAATCGCCTTCTTTAAAAGTTATATATTTAGATGCAAACTTTCCTTTTTTTAATGGTTTTCCTTTACTTCCTCATTTAAGCCATAATGATGGTAAAAAGATTGATATTTCTTTTATTTATCAAACCGAAAAAGGTGTAAATACAAATAACAAACCTTCTAATAGTGGCTACGGAATCTTTGTAGCACCTAAAAACAATGAAATCAATCAAACCAATATTTGCAAGAAAAAAGGTTTTTTGCAATATGATTTTACCAAGTACTTTACGTTTGGAAGCTTCAATTCAAATTTAAAAATCTCAGAAAAAGCTACCAAAAATCTTATTCTACAAATCTTAAAAGAAGATGCGGTTAGTAAAATTTTTATAGAACCTCATCTTAAAAACAGGTTAAATCTCAATCATTCTAAAATTAGGTTTCATGGTTGCGGAGCTGTTAGACATGATGATCATATTCATTTTCAAATTAAATAAATAGTCATTTCATTTTTGTAGCTTTATAAAATCAAATAACCTATAAAATATTAAAAACCAACTATTCTAATCTATATCTTCAATGTTACTAATTTCTTGTAATAGAAAATTAAAAAGACAATTGATAACGCTCAATTTTAATCAGAATAAAAAATAGATTATGAACATTACTTAACAAAATAAACAAGTTTCGTTACAAATTAGTAGCACTCAATGTAAGTATCATTTATTTAACAACTAACTATTAAAATCAAAATTGAATGGAAATTTTTATACTAATTCTTAAAATATTTTTTGGTGTTTTATTCTGCTTCGCAGGAATTATGCATGTTATAAAACCGAATGCTTTCAAACATTTTATTCCAGATTTTTTACCGAAACGATTGGTAAATTATATTGCAGGAATTATTGAATTTGCATTAGGATTAGGGTTGTTTTTTCCATCTACTGTTAAAAATGCTGCTATGGGAATTTTTGTTTTAATGATTCTATTCCTACCCATTCATATTTGGGATCTTACTAAAGAAAGACCTGCAATCGGTTCTAAAAAAATAGCTCTTATTAGAATTCTTTTACAATTTTTGTTGATGTATTTATCCTACCTAACTTACCTAAACTAATAAAATTAAAATGCGCATTTATGCGATGGTTTCTACTGAAAATCAACCCGATATAGATTATTATATCTAAAATGGCCCTGAAAATGGTTTTAAGATAGAAATACATTAAGCAAGGAAGAAACCCTAAAAGTGATGACTATTTTCGCTGCTTATGCCAATTTTCAAGAAGAGAAAAAGTGTATTAAATCACTTTCAAAATTTAAAACAAGGTTGATAAAAAACTAAATTTTCTTTATATTTTTTATCAAACTTTCAGAAAGACTTAACAGCCACCTAACTTGTTCAGATACTAATTGTGTTTCATGTAGTTGAGATCTCATTTCTTTTGTGATAGGCAATCCTTTTTCTATTTCTTTATCTCTTTGGTTTGCTAAAATTTGAAAATAATCCTCATAATTTTTTGCAGCAACAGCCAACTCTTCCCTTTCTAAACAAATAGAAGATTCAGAATTATTTAAGAGTTCTATTGCCTTTTCTAAATTTGATAAAATATGTTTTATATAAATTTCAAATTGTTTTGGCACTTTGCCAGTTTCATTGGTTCTTATATACATCCCTAAAGAAGAAAGTGATGACAAATAGGTATTAAAAATGCTCATTAATTCATAAAACAATTCACTGTTTTCTTGCTTAGATTTTGGTTCTTGTGCCAGTCTTTGATAAGCTGCATTTAGATCTCCTACTTGTAAAAAAGCTTCTTTCCTAGCCAAACTATATGCCGTAGGTACTTCACCTTTTTGGTGATATAAAACATCTATTTGCTTTAAAAACTCTGAAAAACTTTCTATTGATTTTGATAAAAATTCTTTTATATTTTTAGCTTCCCAAGCTGGCCAAAAAAAGTAATTTGCAACATACGCTAAAACAGATCCTATTAAAGTATCCATAACTCTAAACTTTATAACCGTTAATATATTCGGATTTATTAAAGCATATATAAAAATAACATACAACGTAATAAATGCTGCTCCATTTCTATAGTTTTGTTTTACTAAAGAAAAACCTATTATTAAAGATAATGCAGCAATTATAGCATATATTATTACATTTTGTGTTAAAAAAACAATCCCAACTCCCACCGCAGCACCAATTAATGTGCCTACTACTCTACTCTTGGTTCTTTCTTTAGTTAAACCATAACTAGGTCTCATAATAACCACTATAGTTAACAATATCCAATAAGGCTGCTGCATTTCTATAGCATAACCAATGATAAAACCAATTAACATGGTAAGTGTTAATCTTAATGAATGCCTAAATATGGGCGATTTAAAACTAAAATTGGCTTTTAACTTTTTAAAATCATAGTCTTGAGGCGTTAAAAACTGTTCTGCATCTTTTATAGGCCTAATCTTATCGTTTTTAGAATAATTATCTATTACCCTAACAATATCCATTAAGTTTCCTATTTGCTTTTCTTGATACGCTTTATAGTTTAATAAAAAGATAACTCCTTCCCTAGCTTCTGGCAAACCAACATTTACTTTATAAATTTCTATATGATTCTCAATTTTTTTAAGTAAAATATTAAAATTGTTTTGAAACGTAAGTTTCTCTTGTTTTAATATTACTTTAGAAATATGATTTAATCTATCAGAAACTTCAAAAATCAATAACTTAAACTCATCTACTTTCTCATGGTGCTCTTTAAATAATGTATCAAACTTCTCGTAATCGATTGTGTTTGATATAGCCAATTCATATATCTCAATAATTTTAGAAAAAATTAATTGTTGTCGTCTTGTTCTGTTACTAAAAACGGTCTTTGATCTTTTTACTAAAACAACTTCTCTTATCGTTTCGTGAAGCTCATTGATTTCTGTTTGCAATTTAAAATTCTCCTCTAAAAGGTTTGTTCTATTATCAATCTCCACCAATAATTTTCCTCTAATTTTTATAAATTTTGAAGTTTTTTCAAGTAACTCCACAAACAAATAATCTATTTGAACCTTTGGCAATACTACATCACTTAAAATTACCAAAGACAAATACCAAACACCTCCTAAAGCAATAAACAAAGCATGTTCTAAAACCGAAATTTCTGCACTCTGATGTGCAAGCGCTAAAATCAATGAAATTAAACCCGCAAATGAAATTAAAGAGGCTCTAAAGCCAAATACAGAAATATAAGAAATTAAAAATACAAGAATAACTAGCAAAGGAACTAAAACTAGATAATCACTAAACGAACCTATTAATAGCGTTACTACAAAGGTTAAAATTATGGAAATTAATATCCCAAAAAATTTATGTTTTAAACTTCCTGGCACATCCGACGGAGCACAAAAGATGGCTCCTAATGCAATGCTAAATCCTATATTAAAATTGTCAAAGAAATAAATTGATATAAATACAGGAACTGCCATTGCTAAAGCAACTAAAAATGCTTTAATAAAATAAACACTCTTAAAATATCTAATTAAATTTTTAACCATAAATAAAATTAAGTATCAAATTTAAGAAGTTTTTTTTAGGTGCGTCTATTAATTTAAGACATTTAAACTTAAAATACAAGGATTATATAACTCCCCCATTTTACGTTAAAATAAGAAGAAAAAACACGCCCAAAGTTAATTATTTCTTTCTTTAAAAGGAATAAGAAAATAAAGCACGTGTAGTTTCAAAATCCTTGCAGAAGAAATATACATTTAATTAATTACTATTTCTTAAGAATAACAATTTATGATCTATGAGAACCATCACAAAAAGGTGCATTTTTAGTTTCTTTACAAGCACATAAATTTCTGCTTTCTGTTTTATCTGCTTTAAAAACATTCGGACTCATGCCTGTGCCTTTATGTTTTCCATCACATAATGGTTGGTTTTCCGACAAACCACAACTACACCATGCATAATTTTTCCCTTCTTCTAATTCAACTGCAATAGATGCATTTCCTGCTCTTTTTGGTAATTTCATAATTATATTGTTTTAGATTCTTAATATAAATAAAATAATGAATAGTTTCTATTTTTAAATTATATAATGATTTGGATTTCTTTTATATTCGCCTAAAACTTAAAAAAACGTACCATGAAATCATATTTATATTTGTTTTTATCACTAATTCTTTTTACTTCTTGTAATAAAGAAGATAGTTTCAACCCAGAAACAGAAGCTGATATTTTAAAATATCTTGAAGACAACAATTTAACTGCAACAAAAACTGATACAGGACTTTACTATATTATTAATAATGAAGGTACAGGAGAGTATCCTTCAGAAAGCTCTATAGTAGATGTTGACTATAAAGGATATTATTTAGACGGAACAGTTTTTGACGAATATGAAGGTGCTGTGTTTAATTTAACAAAAGTAATTCCTGGTTTTATAGAAGGCCTTCAACTTTTTAGAGAAGGTGGAGATGGAACTTTAATACTTCCTTACCAATTAGCTTATGGCGAAAGTGGATCTGGTTCAATTCCTGCAGGTGCTGTATTAATCTTTGACATAAAAATTAATGCTGCATATACAGATTATGACGAACAAAATGAAGCTGCTATTTTAAAATATATTGAAGACAATAATTTAACTGCAACAAAAACCAATTCTGGCTTGTATTATGTAATAAATAATGAAGGAACAGGTACAAGACCAACAGACTCTTCCAATGTAACAGTTGCTTATAAAGGAACTTTTTTAAACGGAACTCCTTTTGATGAAAGTACTGTATCTGGAGCAACATTTAATTTAAATCAAGTAATTGCAGGTTGGACAGAAGGAATTCCATATTTTAAAGAAGGTGGAGACGGTATTCTGTTAGTGCCTTATACTTTAGGATATGGAGAAAACGGATATACTGATGTTTATGGAAATGTTCTTATTCCAGGATATACTGTTTTAGCTTTTGATGTCAATTTAATTAGTGTTAATGACTAAACTAAATATTTAAGGACATAAAAAAAAGCGAAACTTAATAAGTTTCGCTTTTTTTTATATAATTTATATGACTTTAATTTAAGAAATAATTGGTTTTATAAAATCATCAATTTTATCAATTCCATTAGCACCTAAATTCTTAATAAATGCAGAACCTATAATAGTTCCGTTTGCATATTCACATGCAGTAGTAAAAGTTTGTTTATCAGAAATACCAAAACCAATAATTAATTTACTTTGCAAATTCATGTTTTTTATTCTTTCGAAATAAGCAACTTGATTATTAGAAATATCTCCTTTTGCTCCCGTAATAGAAGCCGAGGCAACTACATAAATAAAGGCTTTAGAATACGCATCTATTTTTCTAATTCTTTCTTCGGATGTATGCGGAGTAATTAAAAACACGTTTGTAATTCCGTATTTTTCAAATAAATCTTTATAATGATTTTCAAACTCAATCATTGGTAAATCTGGAAGAATAACGGTATCAATACCACAATCTACTACTTTCTTACAAAATTTATCTTCACCATATTTTAACATCTGGTTTAAATACCCCATTAATACCAAAGGTGTTTTATTACTGCCTTTAATCGTCATTAATTGATCAAAAATCAAATCTAAATTAATACCGTTTTCTAATGCTTTCTGGCTACTATCTTGTATCGTTGGTCCGTCTGCTAAAGGATCTGAATATGGCAAACCAACTTCTATAAAATCTACACCACTTTTTTCTAATGCCGAAATCACTTTTGTAGTATCGTTTAACTTCGGATATCCACAAGTAAAATAAATAGATAATAAATTTTTATCTTTTTTCTGAAATAATTCTTGAATTGAATTCATAATATTCTATTAATGAAGACCCTTCAGGTTTTAAAACCCTGAAGGGTCTAATTCTAATTAGTCTTCTAAATGGTTGATATACGTTTCTAAATCTTTATCTCCTCTACCCGATAAATTCACCACCACAACTTGGTCTTTTTTAAACTTAATTTTAGGTAAAACCGCCAAAGCATGTGCACTTTCTAAGGCAGGAATAATTCCTTCAATTCTAGTTAATTCATAAGCTGCTGCTAACGCTTCTTTATCTGTCGCATCCATGAATTTTGCTCTTTTAGAATCAAAAAGATAGGCGTGTAAAGGTCCAACTCCAGGATAATCTAAACCTGCAGAAATAGAATAAGGCTCAATAATTTGACCGTATTCATCTTGCATTAAAATGGTTTTAGAACCATGAATAATTCCTACTTCACCTAATTGAGAGGTGGCGGCACTTTCTCCAGAATTCACCCCTAATCCAGAAGCTTCAACTGCAATTAACTCTACATCTTCATCATCCATATAATGATAAAAAGCACCGGCTGCATTAGAACCTCCACCAACACAAGCTATAATTGTATCTGGATTTTCTTTACCGGTTTTCTCTTTTAGTTGCCATTTCATTTCTTCTGAAATTACTGCTTGTAAACGCGCAACCATATCTGGATACGGATGCGGCCCAACTACAGAACCAATTAAATAAAACGTTTCTGGATGCTGAATCCAATAACGAATTGCTTCATTTGTTGCATCTTTTAAAGTTCTACTTCCGCTTAAAGCAGGTACCACTTTTGCACCTAACATTTTCATACGTGCAACATTTGGCGCTTGACGCTCAATGTCTTTTTCTCCCATAAAGACAGTACATTCTAAGTTCATTAAAGCACAAACTGTAGCCGTTGCAACTCCGTGTTGTCCTGCGCCTGTTTCTGCTATAATTTTCGTTTTCCCTAATTTCTTAGCAACTAAAATCTGACCAATAGTATTGTTTATTTTATGTGCGCCTGTATGGTTTAAATCTTCTCGTTTTAAGTAAATAAAAGCACCATATTTTTCTGATAATCTTTTTGCCAAATACAACGGACTCGGGCGACCAACGTAATCTTTTAATAAGGCTTTGTATTCTTCTTGAAACTCTTCCGATTCTAAAATTTGAAGATAATTATCTTCTAATTCCTTTACATTCGGGTATAACAATTCTGGGATAAAAGCACCTCCAAATTGTCCGTAATAACCATTTTTGTCTGGGTGAAATTTTGATTTCATATCTTAAATTGTGTAATTGTTTATTTGTTTAATCGTGTAACTGTTGATGTGCTTTTTTACACAATTCAACTTTTACACAATTACACAAAAATTTCTTTCTTAAATTCCTTTAACTCTTCTGTTTTCTTAACTCCTGGTTTACTCTCAAATTTACTATTTACATCTAAAGCGTAAATTGGTAAATTAGATTTCAATATTTTTTGTACTTCTTCTACATCCTCTAAACCGATTCCTCCACTTAAAAAGAAAGGTTTTTCAAAAGGATATTTCTCTAAAACAGACCAATCAAATTTGGTTCCATTTCCTCCTCTTTCTTTTCCTTTGGTATCAAACAAAAAGAAATCTACCACTTCTAAATACGGCTTTAAAACATCAAAATTAAATTCGTCTTTAATTCCGAATACTTTAATAACCTCAACTTCATTTTTAGAAATGTAGTGTTTATTTTTTTGCTTTTTTATCGTCTTATTTTCTTCAATAAACAGCGCTTTATTTTCTGCTAATTGCTTTTTTAAATTGACAACATACTCAACAGACTCATCTCCGTGTAACTGAATAGCTTCTAACCTATATTCTTCAACTAAAGAAATAACAATCTCGATATATTCATTTACAAAAACACCTGTTTTTTTTATCGAATTAGAAAGTTCTGGAATAATTCCTTCAAAATTTCTTTTTGATTTTTCATAGAAAATAAACCCCAAATAATCAGGTTGCAACGCTGCAACTTGTTGGATATTTTCTGTAAACTTCATTCCACAAACCTTTAATTTCATAATATTATCTTTTTGTCACTTCGAGTGATTTTCGACTTTATGAGAAAATTGTATCGAGAAGTTATTCTGTTCTCGATACAAATTTTTCGTTCCTCAAAATTCACTCGAACTGACATAACTATCTAATTTGATTGATAAAATCTAAACAAGCTTCTCCAGGATTGTCTGTTTTCATAAAATTCTCTCCAATTAAGAAACCTTGAAAACCAAATTCTTTCAATCCAGTAATAATCTTTGGATCAGAAATTCCGCTTTCTGAAACCTTTAAACACGTATCCGGAATTTGACCTGCTAATTTAATTGAGTGCTCTAAATCCACTTCAAAAGTCTTTAGGTTTCTATTATTAATTCCGATAATCTTATTATCTAAATCGTTAATTTTATCTAAATCTTCTTGCGTATGTACTTCATACAAAACCTCTAAACCTAAGTCTGTTGCTAAGTTTCCGTAGTTTTTTAACTCAGTTGCGGTTAAGCAAGAAGCTATTAATAAAACTACATCGGCTCCAATCGCTTTTGCTTCTACAATCTGAAATCCATCAACAATAAAATCTTTTCTAAGAATTGGTTTTTGTTGATTGATAACTCTTGCCTCCATTAAATCTGCCATTGTTCCTCCAAAGAAAGAAGTGTCTGTTAAAATAGATTGTGCAGCAACATTCGCATCCAAATACCCATTAGTAACCTCTGCAATGGTTGCTTGGTCGTTAATGATTCCTTTTGATGGAGATTGACGTTTAAACTCTGCAATAATCCCTGTAGAACCAACTTCTAACAAAGATTTTTTTAATGAAAAAGTTTCTCTTCCAAAACTTGGACTTTTTACTAAATTTTGTACAGGAACTTCTGCTTTTATCTTAGCAATTTCCTTCTTTTTAAATGCGATTATTTTATCAAGTATTGTCATTT
The DNA here is from genome assembly GCF_016858305.2 of Polaribacter sp. Q13. Classification (NCBI taxonomy): domain Bacteria; kingdom Pseudomonadati; phylum Bacteroidota; class Flavobacteriia; order Flavobacteriales; family Flavobacteriaceae; genus Polaribacter; species Polaribacter sp. Q13. Next base: position 3,883,866 of record NZ_CP074436.1, on the reverse strand, counting down.
CTTATTTCTTATATTAGGTCGAGCACAGTCGAAACCTATTTTAATATATTTAGTCATTGTGAGGAGCGAAACAATCTGTTCTTTTTACTAAAAGATTCCTTCAGTCATACTTCCTTCGGAATGACATTTTCTATTTTTAAATACTAACTAATTTCTCTAGCGTTTGTTTCGCTTTCAATCCAAATAACGAATCTTTAGCTTCTGCGAAAGCATTTTCGAAAGACTTGGTATCATCAACAATAGTTAATGCAAAAGCAGCATTTGTTAGCACTACATTATTCTGAGATTCTGTTCCATTTCCACCAATAATCGTTTTGAAAATTTCAGCAGCATCTGCAACTGAATTCCCTCCAAATATTTCTGATTGCTGAATTCTTTTCTGTCCTAAATCTTCTGGGTTTATAATTTGTTCTCCGTTTTTCGTAAAGAACTTAAATCCGCTTGTTAACGAAATTTCATCATAACCATCTAAGGCATGAATAATTCCGTAATTGATATCTTCTTCTTGTAAAATGTAATTGTACAAACGTGCAACTTCTAAATTAAAAGTTCCCAACATGTGGTTTTTAGGTGAACTTGGGTTTACCAAAGGCCCTAACATATTAAAGAACGTTTTTAATGCCAATGCTTTTCTTGTTCCACTTACAGCTTTCATTGCTGGATGAAACTTTGGAGCATGTAAAAAACAAATATTTGCCTTTTCTAAATGTTCTCTTAAAATGGTTTCATCATTCGTAAAATTGTATCCAAAACTCTCTAACATATCAGACGAACCTGATTGAGAAGACACTGAATAATTACCGTGTTTTGCTACTTTTTGTCCGGTTCCGGCAACTATAAAAGAAGTTAAGGTTGATATGTTAAACGTATCTTTTCCATCGCCTCCAGTTCCAACAATATCGATTGTATTATAATCTGATAAATCTACTTTTATTGCCAACTCCATTAACGCATCTCTAAAACCAGCAAGTTCATCTGCTGTTATCGGACGCATCATAAAAACAGTCATAAATGATGCTAAATGGGCATCATTGTATTTCTCTGCAGCAATATCTTTTAAGATTTGTTTTGCTTCAGATTTAGACAATCTTTCGTGATTATATAATTTGTTTAAAATTGCTTTCATAATTCTTACTTGTCATTGCGAGGTACGAAGCAATCTCATCATTAAAAGATTGCTTCGTGCCTCGCAATGACATTTATTTATTCGCATTAATAAAATTCGTTACCAACTGCTCACCAACATCTGTTAAAATAGATTCCGGGTGAAACTGCACAGCAGAAATTGGAAATATCTTATGCTCAATTGCCTGAATTAATCCATCTTCATCTCTAGCAGTAACTTGAATTTCTTCTGGAAAACCTTCGTCTGTTGCTGCCCAAGAATGGTAACGTGCCGCCATAAATGTTTCTGAAACATCTTTAAATATTATTGCGTTTTTGTCTGTAACTCTCATTTCTGTGGCTACTCCGTGAAAAACATCTTCTAAATTGATGATGGTTCCTCCAAAAACTTCTGTAATGGCTTGTAAGCCCAAACACACTCCGAATATTGGTTTTATGCCTGCGTAGGTTTTAATTACTTCTTTTAAGATGCCTGCTTCATCCGGAATTCCTGGTCCTGGCGATAACATAATCATATCGTAGTTTCCTACATCTGCAATACTGATTTCATCGTTTCTAAAAACTGCAGGAAATTCTCCTGTGATTTTCTCTACCAAATGAACCAAATTGTAGGTAAAAGAATCGTAATTATCTAAAATTAATATTTTCATTTTAAAAAGCTTTTGGCTTTTGGCTTTTGGCAATTAGCAAAAAGCTAACCGCTAACAGCTAAAAGCTATTTTTAAATATTTTCTGCTAAAATCAACGCTTTTTTTAACGCTGCTAATTTATTATTTACTTCTTGTAATTCTTTTTCTTCGTCGGAATGAATTACGATTCCTGCTCCCGCTTGCGAATATAAAACGTTGTTCTTACTTACAAACGAACGAATGGCAATGGCCAAATTTACAGAGTTGTCTAGACCGATAATTCCGACTGCTCCACCGTAAAATCCGCGTGTTTGGTTTTCGTATTTATCGATTAACTGCATTGCCTTGTATTTTGGCGCTCCACTTAAAGTTCCTGCAGGAAAAGTGTCTCCAACAATTTCAATTGGGTTTCCTTTAATTTCTCCTCTAACAGTAGAAACCAAATGAATCACGTGGCTAAAATATTGTACTTCTTTAAATACCTCAACGGTAACTTTATCGGCATGTTTGCTTAAATCGTTACGTGCTAAATCTACCAACATTACGTGTTCTGCGGTTTCCTTTTTATCTGCGGATAATTTTTTACCCAACTTAATATCTTCTGCCATATCTCCCGTTCGTCTAAACGTACCTGCAATTGGATTGATCGTCGCTTTACCTGCGGATATTTTAATTTGCGCTTCTGGTGAAGAACCCATTAATTTGAAAGACCCGTAATCGAAATAAAACAAATATGGCGACGGGTTGATAGAACGCAATGCTCTATACACATTAAACTCGTCTCCTTTAAATTTTTGTTGAAATTGGCGAGATAAAACTAGTTGAAAAACATCTCCTCTTTTACAATGAGATTTTGCTTTTCGCACATACTCTTTAAATTCTTCGCCAGTTATATTTGAAGTTTCTTCACCTACAATTTCGAATTTTAGTGTATTAAATGCTTGTGCATCAATAATGGTTTCAACTTCATCTATACGAGAAGCTGTACCTTCTTCTATATTTTCTATCAGCGTCATTTCATCATTAAAATGATTGATAACAATAACAAAACGATAAAAACTGTATTGCATTTCTGGTATTGCAGAAGGTGCTTTCTTGTTTGTGAATTTAATATTCTCGAAATACTGAACAGAATCAAAGGTTGTATACCCATATAATCCGTTATAGGGTTTTAACTCGGCAGGACAATCTAAATCTATCGCATCCTTAAATTTATAATATAAATCATAAAAGTTTTTATAGATAGGTTGTGTATCTATTTGCGTTCCTTTATGTGAAACTGTAAACTGATAATCATCTACTTTCATAGTAACAATAGGTTCTACAGCAATAAAAGAAAAGCTTTCTTCTTTACTGTGATAATCGGAACCTTCTAACAACAGCGTGTTAGCGAATTTATCTCTAAAACGTAAGTACAGCCCTACTGGAGTAACTGTATCTGCCATTTTTGTTTTATGAATTGTCTTAAATTGTAATTTTTTCATTTTACTTTTTGTCTGGTCGAGCGCAGTCGAGACTTTTACTTATCCTCTTAACTGCACTCAAGCGGACATTTCTTTATTTTTTTCTTTAAATGACTAAAAAATCATCATAAAAAAAAGGCTTATCGTGAGATAAGCCTTTTTTAATATATTTTATACATATAGGTTTCTTCTCACTTAATTATTAAGAGAGTTCCACCAACCTGTATTTATTGTATTATTTTTCATTATGAAACAAAAGTAAGATAGATTTTTAAAATAGGCAATGTTTAGATTGATTTTTATTTGGAATTTATTGAAGTATATTTTTAAATTAATAGTTTAATTTAAAAAAACTAGTTCATATATTTCGTCTAAAAATCATTGATTTAATAAAAATATGCTTAATAATATTTATAAAATTATTTCTCACTTAATTTAAACATAGCCTTAGCTACATTTAAAGCTGACTTATCATATTCCTCATGTCCATAACTATGTTTTTCGTTTAATTCATAAAATGATCGGTAAATATCAAATGGGTTCTGTGATTTGGCAACCCAAGTAACAATAATATCAAGGATTTCATTCATAACAGGTTGAAAAGTCATTCTACCATCTCCTCCTCTAATGCCATTATTATCGGATTTACGTTTACCTAAATTTAGAAAAATATTTTTTTCATCGTATATGATATCTCGAACTTCCTTGAATTCTTTTCCTTTTGGAAGGTAAGCCATTAATAAGTTTCTAATTCCCTTATAATAAATATTATATTTCTCTTCTGGGTTTTCAAATTCTTTTCCAATTAACTCTCTCAATTCATCGACTTCCACAAGATTTCCTTTCTCTGAGTCAATAGACAATTGTTTTCCTACTTTTTCATTTGCTTTTTGTAACAACTCTAATCTTTCTATATCTGATTCAGAAAGTTCTACTTGCTTTTTTACTTTTTTATTATCTTCCATATACCAATTTTAATTAATTTCTAAAATATGCTTTATTCTTTCCCCTACTAATTTTATACTTTCATCATTCCATGACAAAGGACTCAATTTACTTAAAGCTTCTTTATAATCTGGATAGAATTTATTAAAAGCTCCATAATATTTTTTATCATATAAATTATCCTGATACCAAGTAAAAAATGAATAAACAACAGAAACATGAATTTCATTTTCAATTGCAAATTTCGAAACTAAGTAAGGATTATTTATATAATTTTTTATGTATATAAATTTTTCTTTTGGCATAAAAAAATCTCTAGCAAAAGAATCTGCTTTTTCTTCTATTAAAAATAAATCGGCATCACCAGATAAGTGAAAACTATTTGTTTTAATCAAATCGAAATCGAATAATACATGATGTAACTCATGCAAAAGAGTGAACCAAATTGTCGGGTAACTTTTATTAAAATCAGTAAGAACAATACAGGGTTTTTCATTAATAATAAACGTCCCTCCTCTTACTTGTGTTGTAGCTAAATAATCTTGAAACACAACAGTTACACCAATATTATATAATGCTTTACAAACAGTGAATAACCCGTTTTTTATATCTTGAGAATATGGTTTTATTTTTATGATTAAATCTTTTAATCTATTTCTATCATAATCGTTAGGATTATCAATAACCTTGAAAGTCTGATATGCTGACTTAACCCAAAAATCTTTCATCTTATCTGAAAAATTTCTTTTAGCGCTACTATATAAAGGTTTGTTAAGTTCTAATTGATAATCTTCAATAGAATTAAACCCAAAAAAAGATAAAATTTTGTGAACTAACTTATCCGGTTCATCTTTAATCTTAAAAAAACCAAACTTAGTCAAAGTTTTTACATCAAAATTATCTAATAAAAACGTTGCTTTCCTTGCATTATCAATAGAACGTATATTTTCAGGGCTTTGATTACTTAAAACAGTTTCAATAAATTTATTAATAGGTATTCCTAAAAACTCTGCAATTTTTACTATATGTATTAAGTTAGGCTGCTTAGCACTACCATTTATTATCTGTTCAAAAACATCTTTATCAATTTTCAATAACCTTAAAGCCTTAGTTTTACTAATCTTATAAGATTCTAATTTATCATCAAACATTTCTCTAATATCCAAGCGGCCATCATTTGAAAAAATTGATTTTAATAAGTCATCGATATCTGAGTTAATCATAAAAAAGAGTATTTACTCTGCAAATATACAACAAAATTAAACTTAAAATAAATTTAAAGGGTAATTACCCTCAAAAAAAATATTTATCTAAAACTATTACCTAAAAAATAGAATACTTTTTAATAAACCAAAAAAATCTCGCTTTCGCGAGATTTTTATATTTATAAAAGTAGTTAGAAACCTACTTCCTCATAACCCTAACATTCATCTCCTCAACTTTCTTATCACTCAAAATAGAAGGCGCATTAAATAATAAATCTTCAAACGAATCTATTTTTTATTGAGTAAGACAGCTGTAAAATCTGTGAAATCAATAAAAATACGAACTAAATTGAAAATTTTGTATCTTTGATAAAAGTCCAATAAAATGAATTTAGAAGCTCGAAAAATAGAATTTGTACAAGAATTTCTTAAACTACAAAGTGAGGAAGTTATTTCTCTTTTTGAAAAAATACTAAAAAAAGAGAATCTAAAAGCTGGACAAGAGGATTTTAAACCTATGTCCATTGAGGAATTTAATTCACGAATCGACCAATCTATGAACGACTCAGAAAACGGAAGATTAATAAGTTCTAGTGAATTGAAAGCCCAAATTGAAGAATGGAATTAAACATATTTTGGACTGAATTTGCTAAAAATGAACTTGAAATAATTTATAAATATTATCGAGAAAAAGCTGGAATCGTAATTTCTAAAAAACTTGTAAAAGGAATATATAACGAAACTCTTACTTTAAAAAATCAACCAGAAATAGGGCAAATTGAGGAATTACTAAAAAACCGAAAAGAAGAATTTAGATATTTAATTCACAAAAACTACAAGTTAATTTATTGGATAAATAGTAAAGAAAATCAGATTGAAATTAGTGATGTTTTTGATACTCGACAAAGTCCACCTAAAATTAAAAGAACAAAATAATTATAGCTAATTTTTGGCAAAGAATAAAACTAAAAAAGAATCGGTTTCAATAATGTTTTTTTTCATTTGTTTCTCTTGCATTTTCTAATTAGAATAAACCAAAAAAAATCTCGCTTTCGCGAGATTTTTATATTTTTAAGAATTATTAGAAACCTACTTCCTCATAATCTTTACATTCATCTCTTCCACTTTCTTATCACTCAAAATAGAAGGCGCATTAAATAATAAATCTTCAGAAGAACCTGTTTTAGGGAAAGCCATTACTTCTCTAATAGACGCTTTCTTTTCTAAAATCATCATTAAACGATCTACTCCCCAAGCAATTCCTCCGTGAGGTGGCGCTCCGTATTGGAAAGCTTTGTACATGGTTCCAACACTTTTCATCATTCCTTCTTTATCGTAACCCATATTTTTATAGGTTGCTTCTAAAATTTCTGCTTTGTGAGCACGAACAGAACCTCCACCAATCTCATAACCATTTAAGATTAAATCGTATTGTTGCGCGATAATTGTACCTATCTCCTCGCCTTCTCCAGTCATGTGCTTTTCTAAATCGTAGATAGCTGGCATAGAAAAAGGATTGTGCGTAAACGTCCATCTTCCTTCATCAGTTTTTTCAAACATTGGAAAATCTACAACCCAAGCTGGTCTTAGTTCTTTCGGATTGATCAACTTTAAAATACGTCCCATTTCTTGACGTACCGCATCTAACGCCTTGTTAGCGGTTGCATAATCTGCTGCTGAGAAAAATACAATATCACCAACTTGTGCATCTGTAGCCTTTATAATATAGGCTGCAATTTCTTCGCCTAAAAACTTAATAATTGGCGATTGCAAATCGTTTTCATTCACAATAATATAAGCCAAACCACCTAAACCATTTTGTTGTGCAATGGCAGTTAAGTTTTCTATTTGTCCTTTAGACATACGTTTGTTTCCTTGCTCTGCTGCAGAAACTTTAATACATTTTACAATTCCACCATCTTCAATTGGTTTGCTAAAAACCTGGAAAGTGGTATCTTTTACAATATCTGTAATGTCTTGCATTTGCAAACCATAACGTAAATCCGGTCTATCACAACCATATTTATCCATTGCATCTTTATACGTAATTACTTCAAACGGACGTAAAATCCATTTTTTACCATAAATTTTATTCACAACTTCATTAAACATTTTAGTGTTTAAATCGATGATTTGCTGCATACTTGCGTATGCCATTTCAATATCTAATTGTGTAAATTCTGGCTGTCTGTCTCCACGAGAATCTTCATCTCTAAAACAGCGTGCTATTTGAAAATATTTTTCAAATCCACCAACCATTAACATTTGCTTAAATTGTTGTGGTGCTTGTGGTAATGTATAAAAAGAACCTGCTTGTTTTCTTGTAGGAACAATAAATTCTCTTGCTCCTTCATCTGTACCTGCAGTTAAAATTGGAGTTTCAATTTCTAAAAACTCTTCTTCATCTAAAATATCACGAAGTAACTTAATTACTTTATGTCTATTTACAATTGCTTTACGAACCTCATCATTTCTATGATCTAAAAACTTGTATTGAAAACGAGTAGTTTCATTCGTTTTCATTGCTCTTTTTATTTCAAAAGGCAAGGTTTTAGATAAGTTTAAAATTTCTAATACAGATGTTTCTAATTCTATTTTTCCGGTTCTTAAACCTGCGTTATAATCATCTTCGTTTCTCTGAACCACTACTCCGGTTACAGAAATAACAGATTCTGATTTCAACTTTACAAGTTCATCTAAATTAGGAAAAGTTTCTCTACTTAAACGTACTTGAAAAACTTGATTGCTAGAATCTCTTAAATCGATAAAAATTAATTCTCCGTGATCACGCACACTAGAAACCCAACCAGACAATGTAACTTCTTCATTAATTGTTTCTTCTGATAACTGAGAAATTTTATGCGTTCTGTAGTTTTCCTTGATTATTATAGGAACTTTAGGTAATTCTTCTTCCGTTTTTGGCTTTTCGCTATTGGCTATTTGCTGTTGTTGGCTATTAGCTATTGGCTCTTCGCTAACCGCTAAAGGCGAATTGCTAAGTGCATCTAATATCTCCTCACGGATAACTTTCCCTGAAGCTCCTTTACCTATAATACCGATTACTTTACCAACAAGAATACCAGCTTTCCCTTGATTTCCTGCTTTAATATCGTTTGCAATTGCTTCATTTTCTGCAATCACCTTTTTAACGGCATCTTTAATTTTATCTTCAGAAATAGTATTGTCTTCAAAATACTTGTTGTAATCGAAGTTCCTATCTTTTAAATACGATGTAATTCCGTTTTGTACTAAAACAGAGGTAATTTTATCGTCTTTAAATAATTGGAAAATCTCTGTTAATTGAGCTACATCATGAATATTTTCATACTCATCTGCACCAATATTATTCACCAATGTTTTGGCTACAAAAGAAGCATCGTTAATTTTATTATTGATAGCTACAAATACTGCAGAACGTAAAGAATCTGCTGTAAAAAACTTTGCGTCTTGTGGTAAAACGCCACCATTTATCAAAATAGATTCTACGGCAAAAGGCAAAGAACTGATATCTACATCAATACTTTCTACTACTTTTTTAATGTTGACAAAAGGTAAATCTGGCTCAGAAATAAAACGATAATCTGCTTCAAATTCCTTTTTACGCATCGTTTTGGTTTGCTTTAAATCGGCATCCCATAAAACCGTAGTTTGGTCTGGTCTAAACGCTTTATTTTCTACGTAATAATTTAATTGCTTTTCAACTTCTTCCTTTAACGCATCTACCATAAACTTAAAAGAATTTAAGTTTTTGATTTCTGTTCTTGGGTTTAAATCATACGTACGCTTTTTTCTAAGTGATACAGAAACATCCGATTTAAACTCACCTTTTTCAAGATTTGCTTCAGAGATTTTTAAATTCTGAACAATTCTTTGAATGTATTGCGCATACGTAGAAGCATCTTCAATATTACGAATACAAGGATCGGTAACAATCTCGATTAACGGAACACCTGCTTTGTTAAAATCGACTAAAGAAATTTTCTTTTCGTGCATCAATTTTGCAGCATCTTCCTCAATATGAACTTGCGTTAAACTCACCGTAAATTGCGAACCATCATTTCTATAACAAGAAACTTGTCCGTCTGGAATTACAGGATTGTGAAACTGTGTAATTTGAATGTTCTTTGGGTTATCTGGATATTCATAATGTTTACGATCCCAAGAAATAACTTCATTAGAAAAAGTAGATTTTACCGCTTTTCCAAAATAAATAGCTTTGGTAATTGCTTCTTTATTTATCGATGGTAAAACACCCATTTGCCCAGTACAAACCGAACATATATTCTGATTTGGTTGCTCTATTTCTTGATTTGCACAAGAACAGAATAACTTTGATTTTGTATTTAATCGAACGTGTGTTTCAATACCGATTACTAACTCTAAGTCGTGCTTTTTAATAAGCTCATTTAATTGTTCCAGTTCCATTATATCGTATCTTTTAAGAAGTTAGCAAACTTCAAAACAAGTTCGTCATTATTTTTTGCTGCCGTAATTTGTAATCCTGTTTCTGTTCCTTGTGGCACTGTTAACGTTGGCAATTGCCCTAAACTAAAACCAACCGTATACGCATCCGACAAATACATTGCCAACGGATCTTTTAAACTATCGCCTATTTTTGGTGGCGAATTTGGCGTAACAGGTGATAAAATAATATCTACCACTTTAAAATCTTTTTCGAAATTAGTTACAATTTGATCTCTTAAATTCAATCCTTTTAAATAGATTTCATCAGAAAAACCTTGCGATAATACTTGATTCCCACCAACTATTCTACGTTTAGATTCTTCAGAGAAATTTTCTGATCGTGTAATAGAATACGTATCTTTTAAAGTATCGCCTTCTATTCTATTTCCGTAATTGGTACCATCTAACCTAGAAAGATTCGATGCTGTTTCTGCCATTGCCAATGTATAGTATGTAGAAACTAAGGTATCAGATTCAAAGAAATCTAATTCTTTAACTTCAATTCCTTTGGCTTTTATTTTTTTGATGGCTGATAAAAAATCTGCTTTTACTTGCGCATCAATTGCATCATTTTCAATGAAATTTTTAAAATACCCAACAGTTTTAATTCCATCAGCATTTAAAATAGTTTCTTCGGATATTGCTTCTGATGGATACGTAGTTAGATCTTTAATATCTTTACCACTCATTACATTTAAAACAATTCTAATATCTTCGATAGATTTTGCAATCGGACCAACACAATCTGTAGACGATGCGTACGCCATTAATCCGAATCTAGAAATTCTTCCGTAGGTTGGTTTTAATCCGTATATTTTATTGTAACCTGCCGGTTGACGTACAGAACCTCCTGTGTCTCCACCAATTGAAAATACCGTAAAGTCTTTTGCTACATTTACTGCAGAACCTCCACTTGATCCTCCAGAAACCAACGCTGTATTAATCGCATTTTTAACAGCTCCGAAAATGGTGTTTTCAGAAGAAGAACCATGCCCAAAAGAATCACAATTTTCTTTTACTAAAGGAATGGCACCTGCATCAAATAATTTCTGAATGGCAGTTGCTGTATATGGCGATTTGTATTTTTTTAATAAATCTGAACTTGCCGTTGTTAAAGTTCCTTGAACCATGTACACATCTTTAATTCCGAATGGAATTCCCTCTAACAAACCAATTTCTTGTCCGTCTGCTATTTTAGCATCTACTTTTGCAGCTAATTCTAATGCTAAAGTATCTAAAAGTGAATTGACTGTATTGTGGGTGTTCGATTTTAATAAATCTAATCTTTCTTGCACTAATTGTGTACACGAAATTTCTTTGTTCACCAATTGCTGATGAATTTTACGTATTTGCGATTCCATAATTATTCTTCTATCACTTTAGAAACTACTAAAAATCCGTTTTTTTCTTTCGGAAAGTTTTCGATGATGATTTGTTTTTCCGCTTGCGGACTATCAATAACCACATCTTCTCTTAAATCATCTAAAGACACCGCATTATTATGATTGGTATTAAAAGTAGAATTTGATGTATTTGCCTTTTTAATTACTTCAAATAACTGATTCACCGATTCCGATGGTTTTGCTCCTTTAATGCTAGACAAAATGTCTACCGTCATTATTTTGCTCATGTTTTTAATTTTTAGATTCAAAAAAAAGCCTTCCAAAATTTGGAAGGCTTTATTTATATATTTCTAAACAACAACCTTCCCATCCTAACAATTAGGATTATTGAAATTACGATTGTTATTATTGTTTGTCATTTTTGTTATACTGATGACAAATATAAATAGAAAAAACTGTATACATTCTTCTTTTTTAAGATTTTATACAGCCTTTACATAATTTATAAAATATTGATATTTATTTATTGATATAGCAATAGATTAAAGCATATTTATAAGAAACTTACTAATTAAATAGTAAGCTTCAAATAAACATCACGATAAAATTGGGGGATTTTACAGTTTTTATTAAAATAAACTTATTTTCTTAAAGGAATTGCAATATTGGGGTAATCGGTAATAATTCCATCAACACTCATTTTTAGTAGGTTTACCATATCCTCTTTTTTATTTACCGTCCAAGGAATTACTTTCATCTTATTATTGTGAATCGTTTTTATTTCATCTTTATTCAATAAAACAAAATACGGACTGTAAATTTTTGGTACAAAACTTAACATTTTCATATTCGTTTCAAAATCATTTTGATACGTTAAAAATGCCAAAGTAAATGTTGGATATTTTTTATGAATGTATTCTAAAACACGAGGATCAAAACTTTGAACCGTTATTCTTTCTAAAGGTAATTTTGCTTTTTTTAATTGATTAATTACAAGATCAGAAAATTCTGCCACAGCAGGTTGAAAACCATTTTTCTCATCATCAGGAGTACTTTTAATTTCAATATTATAACGAATCTCTTCATTTTCTGCTTCCGCAAAAGCAATCACTTCAGATAATAAAGGTTTATATGCTTTCTCTTTTTTCTGTTCTAAAAACTTAAGATTTCCAATAGAACCTACATCATAACTTTTTATCTTTTTGTATTTATTTTTATACATATTAAATGCAGAAGCTTCTTCTTTTGTAATACGATTTCCTTTAGCATCTAAAGTAACATTTTCATTTAACCAAGGCTCATGAGAAACAACCACTTTATGATCTTCACTAATAACCACATCTAACTCCAACGTATTTACACCTAATTCTAATGCCTTTTCAAAAGCCTGAATTGTATTTTCTGGTGATAAACCTCTTGCTCCACGATGACCTTGTAAATCAAAATAGAACTTTTGTTCTTTCCCTAAAATCACCTCATCAATAAAAGTTACCGTTTCATTATAAACACCTTGCCAATCTTTAGATCTTAAATCGCATGCAATAACATGGTTTCCTGCTTCTGGAAAAGCAACTTTTGTTTTTTTATCCGCAGGAGTTCCTAAACCATCATACATTTTTAAAATTGCAGCAACAGAAACCACTTGATCTTGTTCTTTGTCATTCTTATAATAATACCCAACAAATACAGGAATCTTAACTTTAGCAAAAGTTGCTGGTTTCATGTTATCTAGTAACATTTTTATCAAAGCCTCATAACCATTAACATGATACGAAGTAGACCAATACTTCGCTTCTTCTTCGGGTCTTATTTGTTTTGTAATTTCACTACCGTTCATTTTGATAAATCCGGCTTTACCTTCTGGAGTTGTAATTGCTGCAAAAGCAGGATTTTTAAGTCCGACAAATGGAGAATACATAATTAGACCAAGAATAGAAGCATCTTCTGATGCTAATTTTAGACTTAAAGTTCCGCCAGTAGACGTACTTACTAAAATTACTTTTTTACCAATTATTTTACCAATTGACAATGCTTCTTTTGCTGTTTCTAAATAATTTTCTGGAGTTAGTTTCTTAAAACTATCGTCCCTCTGTATGCCGTGTTCTTTTAAACGAGATAAGTAAACATTGGCATTGTATTTTTTAGAAAGCATACTCATTATTGGCTCTCCTTCCCTACTACTTGCGCCAAAACCATGTAAATAGACAAATGCAATATCAGATTGTTTATTTTTATAATTATCAGCCCAAATAATTCTAGCATCATTATTGGGTTTGATGTTTTTATTACTATCCTCTTTCTTTTTTACAATACTTTCAATGGTCATAATCGTTTTTACTTCTTGACCTAAAACCGTAAAATTAAAGGCTATTAATAAAAGCGAAGTTAAAAATGTTTTTTGCATGATAAATTGTGTTTTTAAAAAAGCTATCAAAAATATTTGTTAAAATAAATTAAGATAGCTTTTCTATTAAATTATAAGCGTTCTTAAAAGTTCGCTTTTACTTGTACTCCAAAAAATCTTGGCGCACCTGCAATAAAAGTCGGAATACCAAAAGCACCACCAGTATTACCTGCATCAACAATAAATTCTTTATTTAAAGCATTATTCATAAAAAAGGTAAGTTCATAATCTTTGTTGATTACAAGACCTGTTTTAAAATTTAAGATACCATAACCGTCTTGAGAAATATCTGGCAAATTAGTCTCTTCAAAAAATACTTTAGATTTATACGTATAAGTGGGTCTAAAAAAGTAACGTAAGTTTTTAGTAGCATCTATATTGATATTAAATCCTGCAGAAAAAGAATTCTTAGGTGTTAATCTAAATGTATTTCCTGCTAAAGCTTGTGCATTTCCATTAGAGTCTTCGTCATCAAAAGAAGCGTCTATATAACTATAGTTTGCAAAAAAGCTTGATGTTTTTGAAAACGCATACTGCATAGCCGTTTCAAAACCAAAAGAACTTGCACTTCCACTATCTTCTGGCGTTGACGTAAGTACCCCATCTTCAAATTTAGAAATAGTTGTTTGAAAATTTGAATACTCATACATATATGCATTTATATCAAATTGTAATTTATTATTTAAAAACAATGATTTTGCACCTACCTCATAAGACCAAACAGTTTCATCTGATAATACATTTGTTTCTGTTGCCGTTACATTAATAACATTTGGTCTTCTCCCTCTAGAAGCGGTACCAAATAATGTAATTGCCTCATTCACATCATAATTTACGGCAAAACGACCCACTGCTGATAAAAAGTTTTCGCTCGCTTCTATTTTTCCTCCGTTTGTAGTCGTAAATAACACATTAGGATAATTCCCTAATAAACGACCTAAAACAGAAGGATTTTCTGAATCCGTTACTTGATACCCCGCATTAATGTTTTCCCAAGTAGCTCTTAATCCTAAAGTAACAGATAATTTATCTGTGAAATCATAAGAAGCATCAGCAAAAATATCTCCCGAATAGTTTTCTCCAAAATTTTTATTGGATTCAGTATTAAAAGATTTTAAAGTAGCACCTGCAAGAGGTCCAAATGTAGCTGGATCATCTGGTAAATTTGACGCCAAAATTGGAAATCCGTTTGAAACCAAAAAAGTAGGGTTTAAGAATAACATTGCAACACTTTGCTCATTATATTCCCAAGGTACGGTTTGTGATCCTTTTTCATAAAAGAAGTTTCCACCAAAAAAACCTCTAAATTCAGCATCAGTATCAAAATTAAATCTAACCTCTTGACTAAATTGTTTTCCTTCTGATATCTCATGGAAAAATAAAGCAGGAGCCGCAGTTCCGTCTGCATCAAAAGCTTCATCAGAATTAAATTTTCTGTAAGCTGTTGTAGAAGTTACATCCCAAACATCATTTAATTCATGTTTTAAAATTGCAGTAACACCCCAAACAGTTCTGTCTAAACCTAATTCTTCTCCCCTTTCTAAATCTGCAAAAGTATTCGGGTTTGTATCTCCACCTAAAGGTGCATAAGTTCCACTTTTAAAAGAAGTTCCCGGAGGCGTATCTTGTTGCCAGTTTGCAATAAGATCTAAAGTTGTATCATCATTTAATAAATATCTAAATGAGGTTCTAAAAGCAACTGTTTCTTTTCCGTTTAAATCTCCACCAGAAAGGTTTTCGATATATCCATCTCTTTTATTATATATGGCAGCAGCTCTAAAAAACAATTTATCCTCTACTAAGGGAGCATTATAATGTCCTGTTGCTAAAAATTGATTAAAATTACCATACCCTAATTTTACAGCACCAGAAGTTTCATTTTTTGCTTTATTCTGAATAATATGCATTGCCCCAATTTGAGCTCCTCTACCAAACAACGTACCTTGTGGTCCTTTTAAAACCTCTACACGTTCTATATCATATAATTCTACAACAGAACCTCTAGATTTACTAATTGAAACTCCGTCTTGAAAAATAGAGACTCTTGGTTCTACTCTAGAATCACCACTATCACTTGTAATTCCTCTTACTACAATTCCGGGGTTATTTACACTTTGAATTTGCACTTGAAAACCTGGTACATATTCTGACAAAGCATCATATTCAAATGTTCCTTGATTTTCTAAAAAATCTGTTCCATAAGAGGTGATTGCAATAGGCACATCTTTATTTTTTTGCTCTCTTTTTTGAGACGTTACTACAACACCTTCTAACTGATAAGCACTTTCTTTTAAAACAACATTAAATATTGTTTCTACCTTATTAATTACTACTTTTTTGACGATTGTATTGTAACCTAAATAAGATACTTCTACCAAATAACTATCTTTTGCAATCTTATTCAATAAAAACGCACCATTTTCATTTGAAGTTGTTCCTTTTGCTATTTTTTTTATATGAACATTTGCTCCCATTATTGGTTCTCCTTGCTCTGTAGTAATAGTTCCTTTTAACACGCCTGTATTTTGTGCGTTTGTACTAATTAGACTAAAAAGTGTTAAAAATGTAAGTAAAAATTTAAATTGCATCTATTTGAGTTTAAAATTAAATTAGAACACAAATTTATCTTAGTACTACGAGACATTTGTTAACTTAAAATCATACAATGGTTACTTTTTTAATCATTAGAACCTATTCTATATAGATAGTTTACAAAACAATAACACCAAGGTTTCAGAATATTAATATTGTTTGCCTTAACCAAAAAAACACTTTTACATTAATTACTGATTTATAAATTATTAATCAATTTAACAGTGAAATAAGCTACTTTAAACCAAGAATCATAAACTTAACTTACTCATATTAACAACACCTTAATATCGTACTGATATTCCTTCTAACGAAGAATGTCTGCTATTTTATAGTTTTAAAACAAAAGTTTTAAGCGATTTTAAAATTTTCTAAATTTGACATTAAAACAAAAAATATCAAAATTTAATCTAACATCATTTTTAAGCGATTTAAAGCACTTTTATGAAATTAATAAATGTTGATAATTTTAGACTAAAATCACTAAAAAGCTTTTAAAATCGCTTTATTAATTGTAAATTTGAGATTATGAATTTCGCTTTTCGAAGCTGAATTTCATCAATTTAAAAAACATTAATTTACTTTTATATAATGAGCGAAGAAATTAAAAAAGAATATGATGCTTCCAGTATTCAGGCACTGGAAGGAATGGAGCATGTAAGAATGCGTCCTTCCATGTATATTGGAGATGTTGGTGTACGTGGTTTACACCATTTAGTATACGAAGTTGTAGATAACTCTATTGATGAAGCAATGGGTGGTTATTGTGATACAATTGATGTTACCATAAACGAAGACAATTCTGTTACAACCAAAGATAATGGACGTGGAATTCCGGTTGGAATGCACGAAAAAGAAGGCGTTTCTGCATTACAAGTAGTAATGACAAAGATTGGTGCTGGTGGTAAATTCGATAAAGATTCTTATAAAGTTTCTGGAGGTTTACACGGTGTTGGTGTTTCTTGTGTAAATGCACTTTCTGACCTTTTAGTAGCAACAGTGCATAAAGATGGTAAAGTTTGGAGACAAGAGTACTCTCAAGGTAAAGCATTATACCCAGTTAAAACCATTGGAGAAACTGATTTTACAGGTACAATTGTTACTTTTTTACCAGACAAATCTATCTTTAAACAAACTACAATATTTAACTACGAAACACTTGCAACTCGTATGCGCGAGTTATCGTTTTTAAATAAAGGGATCACCATTACCTTAACAGACAAACGTGAAACAGATGATGAAGGAAACTTTATTTCAGAAATTTTTCATTCTGATGAAGGTTTACCCGAATTTATTAAATATTTAGATTCTACGCGCGAGCAATTAACATCGCAAGTAATTTCTATGGAAGGCGAAAAAAACGGAATTCCTGTTGAAGTTGCTATGGTATATAATACTTCGTATGCAGAGAACTTACATTCTTATGTAAACAACATTAATACACACGAAGGAGGAACGCACTTATCTGGTTTTAGACGTGGATTAACAGGAACTTTAAAAAAGTATGCTGATGAATCTGGTTTATTAAAAAATGTAAAATTTGATATTGCTGGTGATGATTTCCGTGAAGGATTAACGGCAATCGTTTCTGTAAAAGTGGCAGAACCACAGTTTGAAGGGCAAACAAAAACAAAATTAGGGAACAGAGAAGTTTCTGCTGCAGTTTCGCAAGCAGTTTCAGAAATGTTAACTGATTATTTAGAAGAAAACCCAAATGATGCTAAAACAATTGTTCAGAAAGTAATATTAGCTGCAACCGCAAGACACGCTGCACGTAAAGCCAGAGAAATGGTACAGCGTAAAACAGTAATGTCTATTGGTGGTTTACCTGGTAAATTATCTGACTGTTCAGAAACAGACCCAGAACAATGTGAAATTTTCTTAGTTGAGGGAGATTCTGCAGGTGGAACAGCAAAACAAGGTAGAGATAGAAACTTTCAAGCAATTTTACCACTACGTGGAAAGATTTTGAACGTGGAAAAAGCAATGCAACATAAAGTTTTTGAAAATGAAGAGATCAAAAACATGTTTACTGCCTTAGGTGTTTCTATTGGTACAGAAGAAGACCCAAGAGCTTTAAACCTTTCTAAAATCCGTTATCATAAAGTAGTTATTATGTGTGATGCCGATGTAGATGGATCGCATATTGCTACCTTAATATTAACCTTCTTTTTTAGATACATGAGAGAGATGGTAGAGCAAGGTTATATTTATATTGCAACACCTCCTTTATACTTAGTTAAAAAAGGACAAAAAAGAGAATATGCTTGGGATGACAATCAACGTGATTTAATCGTTCAAAAAATGGGTGGATCTGCAGCAATCCAACGTTATAAAGGTCTTGGAGAGATGAACGCAGAACAACTATGGGATACTACCATGAATCCTGAATTTAGAACTCTTAGAAAAGTGATTATAGACAGTCCTGCAGAAGCAGATAGAGTTTTCTCTATGTTAATGGGAGACGATGTACCACCTCGTAGAGACTTTATAGAAAGAAACGCTAAATACGCAAACATAGACGTATAGTATTTTTATCTAAATAATTTATATGATACACATTTCTAGTAATAGGAATGTGTATTTTTTTTGATGAAATTCGCTACAAGCCCCACTATAATCATCAAATACTTTAGTTAACTACGCAATACTGATTTAAACATTTTACAAATCAATAAATCGTTACTTTTCCGATTACTTTTCATTAAAAATAATTCAATCTATTTTCACAACATTCTAAAATTAAATTACCTTATTTCTTTACATAGAATTTATTTTGAGTCGATTAAAATTCTGAATAAAATAAAATGAGTTTATAAAACCTTATATCTTTTTAGCATTGCAGACCTAAGTCTTTTTAAAATTATGCTTATAAATTCCTCATCAAACTAAAAAAAATCAATACCTAGATATAGTGAAATTTGACTTCTTACAACCAATATAATGACTCTAAACTTTTATTATTGATTTATTTATCTATTTTAGCAAAAAAATTAACAAACATTTAACCAATTACCAACTAAACCCCATTAACCATGAAAAAGAGTATTTTAATTTTTATCGGCGTATTCGCCTTAGCATTTAACGCAAAAGCTCAAGATGGTTTAGAGAACATTCTTTTTGCCGATATTTCAGACGCAAACCTACTTACAGAAGCTTATTTAAAACCAGTAGCAGAAGGCTTTATTTACGGGATGAGCAGCGGTTGGTTTCATACAGCAAAAGTTCACAAAACACTAGGTTTTGACATCACAATAGGCGCTAATCTTTCCCTTGTTCCATCTGATAAAGAAATCTTTAATGTAAATTCATTAAACTTATCCGATAAAATTACACAAAACCCAATTACTTCTCCTACCGTTTTAGGGAGTGGTGATAGTGCTTTACAAAATGGTTTTGAGGTAACCATACCTGCAAACTCAG
This sequence comes from Polaribacter sp. Q13, assembly GCF_016858305.2. Taxonomy (NCBI): domain Bacteria; kingdom Pseudomonadati; phylum Bacteroidota; class Flavobacteriia; order Flavobacteriales; family Flavobacteriaceae; genus Polaribacter; species Polaribacter sp. Q13. Next base: position 3,864,273 of record NZ_CP074436.1, on the reverse strand, counting down.
ACCCTACTATAAATAATGGTATCCACCCAGAATTAGTGAGAAACTTTACAATGCCAGATGGTTTTGGAGACGATTTACCTTTAAACGCAGCACCAACTCCATCAGTACAAATAAGCTTAGGCCTACCTTATCAATTTGAAGCAACTGTACGTGTTATACCAGAAGTAGGTAGCGATGATGTAAAAGGAAAATTATTTGGTTTAGGAATTAAAAAAGAAATTACCGATTGGTTTGGCCCTTTAGACAAGTTACCTCTTCATGTTTCAATAATGGGTGCTTTTACGAATATGACAGTTACAAGTACTATAGACGATCCTAACGAAAATGGAGTAACCATAACTGACGGTTTAGGAGAATTAAAATTAGATTCTTACACAGTACAAGCTTTAGCTTCATTAAACTTCCCTTTTATAAATGTTTATGGTGGTATTGGATACGTTAGCGGCTCTTCTTCTTTAAACATAAACGGAACTTACGAATTAGAATATTCAGGAGGACTTGGTCAAACATACCGAAAAACACTTGTAGACCCTTTAAACTTAAACTACAAAGTTGGTGGATTAACATCTACAATCGGAGCAAGATTAAGTTTTGGTTTCTTTAAGATTTTTGGAAGTTATACACTACAAGAATACAACACGGTAAATGCAGGTATTGCATTTAGCATCAGATAAAATAGTTCGAAATCCATTTCGTAGAAAGACACACTATTAAGGTGTCTTTTTACTTTTTTAGCAATTAAAACTTAAGTAAATTTCGTACTTTTGTTAGAGTTAAAATTGATTATAAATCTAAAAATAATAAATATGAAAGTTACCGTAGTAGGAGCAGGTGCAGTAGGTGCAAGTTGTGCAGAATACATCGCAATTAAAGACTTCGCTTCAGAAGTTGTTATCTTAGACATTAAAGAAGGTTTTGCAGAAGGAAAAGCAATGGACTTAATGCAAACAGCTTCTTTAAATGGTTTTGATACCAAAATCTCTGGAAGTACAAATGATTATTCTAAAACAGCAAATTCTGATGTTTGTGTAATTACCTCTGGTATTCCACGTAAGCCAGGAATGACTCGTGAAGAATTAATTGGAATAAACGCAGGAATTGTAAAAACAGTTTCATCTAATTTAATAGAACACTCTCCAAACACAATTATTATTGTGGTTTCTAATCCTATGGATACTATGACTTATTTAGTTCATAAAACTACAGGATTACCTAAAAACAGAATTATTGGAATGGGTGGAGCATTAGACTCAGCTCGTTTTAAATACAGATTAGCAGAAGCTTTAGGAGCACCTATTTCTGATGTTGATGGTATGGTAATTGGTGGTCACTCTGATGTAGGTATGGTTCCTTTAACTCGTTTAGCTACTCGTAACTCTGTTCCTGTTTCAGAATTTATTTCTGAAGAAAGATTAGAACAAGTTATGCAAGACACTAAAGTTGGTGGTGCAACCTTAACTGGTTTATTAGGTACTTCTGCTTGGTATGCTCCAGGTGCTGCAGTAAGCGCTTTAGTACAAGCAATTGCTTGCGACCAAAAGAAAGTTTTCCCTTGTTCTACTTTATTAGAAGGTGAATATGGTTTAAATGACCTTTGTATTGGTGTACCTGTTGTTTTAGGTAAAAACGGAATTGAAAGCATTGTAGAGATTAGCTTAACTGATACTGAAAAAGCTCACATGCAAAAATCTGCAGAAGGTGTTTCTAAAACAAACGGATTATTAGAATTGTAATAAGCCTTAAAAGCTTACTCAATATATTTTCTAAAATGCAAAAAGCCTCAAAGATCTTCTTTGAGGCTTTTTTACGCCCCTATTTTCTGTAATTCAAATAAACATCTTATCTATTTTCAAAAATGTAAAACACGTATATTTGTTACCTAATTGCTTAAAAATTGAAAAAACAAATACATACACTATTAAAAAATGTATATGGTTATGAAAATTTCCGTCCTTTACAGGAAGAAATTATCACCAGAACTATAGACGGAAAAGACAGTTTTGTTTTAATGCCAACTGGAGGAGGAAAATCTATTTGCTTCCAAATTCCTGCATTAATTTTTGATGGAATTACCATTGTAGTTTCACCGCTTATATCTTTAATGAAAGATCAAGTACAAGCGCTAAAATCTAACGGAATAAAAGCCGATTTTTTTAACAGTTCTATTTCTCCACAAGAAGAAAACGATGTAATTGGCAGAGCAATTAATGGAGAATTACAACTACTTTATTTATCCCCAGAAAAATTAATATCCGTAAGCAACACTTGGTTAAAAGAATTAAACATAAAATTAGTAGCTATTGATGAAGCACATTGTGTTAGTATGTGGGGACATGATTTTAGACCAGAATACACACAATTAAAACATTTTAGAAACTCTTTACCAGAAATACCTTTTATGGCATTAACCGCTACCGCGGATAAATCTGCTAGAAAAGATATTGAAGAACAATTAGGTTTAAAAAATTCTAAATTATTTATCTCTTCTTTTGATCGAAAAAATTTAAGCATAGAAGTTAGAGGACAAGTCGCTAAAAAGAAAAAACTACAAGAAATTGCCAATTTTATACAACGAAGAAAAAACGAAAGTGGTATTATTTACTGTTTAAGTAGAAAAAATACAGAAGAAGTAGCCAGTTATCTTAAAGCAGAAGGACATTCTGTAGCATTTTATCATGCAGGAATGAATCATGAAGAAAGAGAAAGTACACAAACTGATTTTATAAATGATGATATAAAAATAGTGGTTGCTACCATTGCTTTCGGAATGGGAATTGACAAATCTAATGTTCGTTTTGTAATTCATTACAATTTACCAAAAAACTTAGAAGGCTATTATCAAGAAATAGGAAGAGCAGGAAGAGATGGATTGCCATCAGAAACCATACTGTATTACAATATGAGAGATTTTGTATTGTATAGTCAATTTGCAGACGACGGAGCAAATACCGCCATGCAAAAAGAAAAATTAAATAGAATGCTTCAATTTGCAGAAGCTAAATCGTGTAGAAGAAAAATACTATTATCTTATTTTGGAGAACACCTTTCCGAAAACTGTGGCAATTGTGATGTTTGCGAAAATCCGCCAAAAGACTTTGAAGGCACTATTTTAACACAAAAAGCACTTTCTGGAATTGCAAGAATGGGTGAAAAAGATGGAATTACCATGTTAATAAACGTGTTAAGAGGAAGTAATAATGCAGACATCCATTCTAAACAATATTTTAATCTAAAAACGTACGGCATAGGAAAAGATGTCAGTTTTTTCGATTGGCGAGATTATGTAATTCAAATGGCAAATCAAGGATTGATAGAAATTATGTACAGCGAAAATTCTGCTCTAAAAATATCACCCATTGGGTGGAAAGTTTTAAAAGGAGAAAAAACAATTCGTTTAACAACTCCTATTGCCTCTAAAGATAAAAAGAAAAAAGAAAAAGTAGTAAAAACAGCAACAGAAGGAGCAGTAAATAAGGACCTATTTACAGAGCTAAAAAAAATACGATACGCCATAGCCAAGGAAGAGAAAATGCCTGCTTATATTATTTTTAATGACAAATCTCTAAAATTAATGGCTAGTGAACTGCCTACAACAGAAAATGAATTTTTAGCAATTTCCGGAGTTGGAATGAACAAAATGGAAAAATATGGTGAAGAATTTATGAGTGTGATTCGTACCTTTAAAAATGTAGCGAAACCGAGAAAAATTAGCACCATTCAAAACACATTTAATTTATTTAAAAAAGGTTTAAAACCAGCCGAAATTGCCCAAGAAAGAAGTTTATCTATTACCACCATTTTTTCACATCTATCACAATTATATATGGAAGGCAAAGAAGTGGATTTAGAAGAACTTGTAGATAAAGAAGTTGTAGATAAAGTACGAATTGCTTTTAATGAATTGGAAAGAAAAATAGAATTGAAACCCATTTACGACAAACTAAACGAAGAAATTTCTTATGGGGAAATAAGGTTAAGTATTACATTAATTTTAAAAAATGAATAAGATGTATGATCGCACAACCATAACGCAATCTTTTTTATATATTTGACGTATGAAGGCAAAATGGTACATCTGTACTTTATTCTTACTATTTATTTGTTTCGGAGCGTTTCACGAGGAGGTTACTTTACCTAATCAAGAAATTGTTCTTGAATTTGTTGATGTAAAAATCAACAAAAAAGACATAGATAACACAATAGCCGAAGTAAAAGAAAAACTACTAGCAATTGGTGTTGCAAATATTCAAATTAATAAGACACACAACGGTACCTTAAAAATTTCGTACTATAGTACTTCTCATATTAACAACATTAAAGAAGAGCTTTACAAGGATCATAACTTAGTTTTAAATCAAAGTTCTGATCATAAAGAAAAAAACAAGCATTCTTCTAATTACAATATTGATATTCATGAGTTAACCAACCAAAGTGATATTTCTAATTCTGATTTCAATTTTGTTCTTGATGTTAAATATTATTCTGATAAAATTAGCACTTTTAATTATGTTGCTTTCGTAAAAAAAACAACGCAATACAAAGAAAATCAACTCTTTAAAAATTCTTATAAAATCCATAAAAATCATCCTTTTATAAAGGATAGAACTTCTTACAATGAACCTGAAGTTAGAGCAGGTCCGCAAAGCTTCTATAGCTAAAAAAAATGTATTCATTTACATTTTAAAAATACTACTTTAAAATCATGAGTACCAAACTCATAATAACAAAAAACAATCAACAAAAATAATTGTCAGGTTTTACGAGAAACTATATATTTGCTCGTTTTTAAAAATTTGATTATAAAATACATATAAAATGCAGAATAAAGGACTTATAAAGTTATTTGCTATCCTTTTTGGATTAGTGAGTTTATACCAATTATCATTTACATTCTTAGCTACCAAAGTAGAAGATAATGCAATTAGTTATGCAGAAAGTAAAGGTGATAATATTGATTCAAGACAGAAAGCTGCTTTTGAAAGAAAGTACTTAGACAGTGTTGCAAACAAAGACATCATTAATTTAGGTATTACATCTTACAGCTACAATGATGTTAAAGACAAAGAGATGAATCTTGGTCTAGATTTAAAAGGTGGTATTAACGCTATTTTACAAGTATCTGTAAAAGAAGTTTTAAAAAGCTTAGCTAACGATTCTAAAAACGTTGCTTTTAACAAAGCCTTAGACGCTGCAGACGAAGCTCAAAAAAACAGTAATGCTACATATTTAGACTTATTCTTTGAAGAATTTGAAAAAGTTGCTGGCGATACGAAATTAAGTGATCCTTCTATTTTTGGAACAAAAGCTTTAAGCGAAAAAATCACTTTTAATGAAGCAAATGCTACTGTAAAAGAAACATTACAAGAAGAAATTAACAGTTCTATTGGTACTGCTTTTGAAGTATTAAGAAGTAGAATTGATAAATTTGGTGTTACACAACCAAACATTCAAAGAATTGGAAACTCTGGTAGAATTCAGATTGAATTGCCAGGTGCTAAAGATATTGAGCGTGTTACTCGTTTAATTACTAGTAAAGCAGAATTACAGTTTTGGGAAGTATATACAAATGCAGAAGTTCAAAATTACTTTTTTACTGCAAATGCTAAAGTTGCAGAACTTTTAAAAGACAACACCGTTCTAAAAAAAGCTGTAGATTCTACTAAAACAGATGATATTGATGATTTATTAGGAGAAACAAAAGATTCTACAAGTGTAAATCAAAAAAATCTTTTTACTTATTTATTTCCTAACGTAGCACAATCTCAACAACAAATGAGTTCTTTAGTTGCACAAGCTAGAGTTTTAGATACTGCTACTGTAAATAGTTTATTAAAAAGAAAAGAAGTTAAAGCATTATTACCTAAAGAATTAAAATACGTTAAATTCTTATGGGATTATAAATCTAACAAAGGAACAGACGGAACAGAATTAATTGGTTTATATGCCATTAAAGGAAGCCGCAGTGGTAAAGCGAATATTGAGGGTGATGTTATTTTAGATGCTTCTCAAGTATTTGACCAAATGAATAAACCAGAGGTTAGTATGACTATGAATAGTTCTGGGACTAAACAATGGGCAAAAATGACTACCGAAAACCAAGGTAAATTTGTTGCTGTTGTATTAGACAACTATGTGTACACTGCTCCTTCGGTTAACAATCCTATTACAGGGGGTAGAACATCTATTTCTGGTGGAAGTATGACTATTACAGAAGCAGAAGATATTGCTACCGTTTTAAAAGCAGGTAAATTACCAGCTGCAGCTAGAATAATTCAAGCAGAAGTTGTTGGGCCATCTTTAGGACAAGAATCTATAGATCACAGTATTCAATCTTTTGGTTTAGCTATTTTATTAGTTTTAGTTTGGATGATTTTATACTATGGTAAAGCTGGTTTGTATGCAGATATCGCTTTAGCTGTAAACATCTTATTTATCTTCGGAATTTTAGCTTCTTTCAACGCCGTGTTAACATTACCTGGTATTGCTGGTATTATCTTAACTATTGGTATGTCTGTAGATGCAAACGTTATTATCTTTGAGAGGATTAAAGAAAGTTTAGCCATAAAAAAAGGATTAAAACAATCTGTAGATGAAGGTTTCTCTATTAAAGGAGCTTTATCTGCAATTATTGATGCAAATATTACAACTTTATTAACTGGTATTATCTTATATGTTTTTGGAACAGGACCAATTAAAGGTTTTGCTTTAACATTAATGATTGGTATTTTAACCTCATTATTTACAGCGGTATTTATTACTCGTTTGTTAATTGACAGATCTATTAATAAAGGAAACAGTTTAACTTTTAATACTTCTATCTCTAAAGGATGGTTCCAAAATATAAATGTAGAGTTCTTAAGAAAACGTAAAATTGCATATTTCATTTCTGGATCTATTATTGTTGCAGGTATCATTTCTATTTTCTCTATCGGGTTAAAGCAAGGTGTAGACTTTAAAGGAGGACGTTCTTATGTTGTTCGTTTCGATCAAACAATGAACGCGACAGAAGTTGCTTCTACCTTAAAAGATGCTTTTGGTACAGCTCCAGAAGTAAAAACGTACGGTTCTGATCATCAATTAAAAATAACAACTGTTTATAAAATTGATGAAGAAGGACAAGATGTAGATGACCAAGTTCAGACTGCTTTATTTACAGGTTTAAAACCTTATTTAGGAAATACTACGTACAAAAACTTTAAACCAGGTTTCGAAAAAGAAGGTTCTGGTGTAATGAGTTATATGAAAGTAGAACCAACCATTGCAGATGATATTAAAACATCAGCATTATATGCCGTTTTTGGTTCTTTATTAGTGGTATTCTTATACATCTTATTAAGATTTAGAAAAATATCATTTAGTATTGGTGCAGTAGTTGCCGTTTTTCATGATGTATTAATTGTATTAGGTTTATTTTCTATCTTATATAAATTTATGCCTTTTGATATGGAAATAGGTCAATCATTTATTGCTGCAATTCTAACAGTGGTCGGGTACTCCATAAATGATACGGTAGTAATTTTTGATAGAGTTAGAGAATTTACAGGAACACACCCAAACTGGAAATATAGCGAGGTTGTAGACAAAGCATTAAGCTCTACTCTAGGACGAACAATAAACACCTCTTTAACAACATTATTAGTAATGTTAGCAATCTTCTTATTTGGAGGAGATTCTATTAAAGGATTTATGTTTGCCTTAATTATTGGAGTAGTTGTAGGTACATATTCATCATTATTTGTGGCAACACCAATTATGTTTGATACCTCTAAAAAAGAAGAAAAAAATAATTAAACTAATTTTTAGATATATTGAAACCGTTTTTAATTTGTAACTATCAGATTAAAAACGGTTTTTTCATTACACAAATAGATATAAAATTTACATTCTAATGAGCATTATTAAACTTCAAGATCTATATTTTAAACCTTTTATCAACAAGGAAGAAATAGCAGTAATAGTAAAAACATTAGCCGTTCAAGTAAAAGCAGACTTACCTAAAGGAGAAGTTCCTATTTTTGTAGGTATTTTAAATGGTTGCTTTTTATTTGCTGCCGACTTTATAAGGGAGTTTAATGGAGATTGTGAAGTTTCATTTGTAAAATTAGCTTCGTATAATGGTACGTCTTCTACAGAAAACGTAAAACAGTTGGTAGGTATTAATGAAGATTTAACAGGAAGAACTGTAATTATATTAGAAGATATTATTGATACAGGAAACACACTTCAAGAAATTTATAATATCTTTAGGGATAAAAATTTAAAACAATTAAAAATTGCAACGTTATTTTTTAAACCAGACGTATTTAGAAAAGAATTACCAATAGATTATATCGGAAAAGGAATTGAAGATAAATTTATTGTTGGTTACGGATTAGATTATAATGGTTTAGGTAGAAATTACCCAGCAATTTATCAACTATCAACACAACCTAAAATGAAAAACATCGTATTATTTGGCCCTCCAGGAGCAGGAAAAGGAACACAAGCAGATTTTTTAAAGGACATGTATAACTTAGTACATATCTCTACAGGAGATGTATTCCGTTTTAACATTAAAAACCAAACAGAATTAGGTTTGTTAGCTAAAAAATATATGGATGAAGGAGATTTAGTTCCGGATGAAGTAACTATTAATATGCTAAAAGCAGAAGTAGAAAAAAATGCAGATGCCAACGGTTTTATTTTTGATGGTTTTCCAAGAACAGAGTCTCAAGCAGAAGCTTTAGATGCTTTTTTAGCTGAAAAAGGGGAACAAATAAACGGAATGGTAGCTTTAGAGGTACCTGAAGATGCTCTAGTAACTCGTTTATTAGAAAGAGGAAAAACAAGCGGAAGAACAGATGATACTGATGAAAGTAAAATTAGAAACCGTTTTAACGAATACAACACCAAAACAGCTGTTTTAAAAGATTATTTTGACGCTCAAAATAAATACTATGGCGTTAATGGTTTGGGTTCTATTGAAGAAATTACGCAAAGAATTGCAAAAGTATTTGATACTTTATAAAAAGTGTAACTGTTTAAGCGTTTAATTGTTTAAACAAACACGAACAATTACACATTTAAACATTTACACAATTACACAACAAAAATGACTGAAGGAAATTTTGTCGATTACATAAAAATATACGCTTCTTCTGGTAAAGGCGGACAAGGTTCTATGCATTTACATAGAGAAAAGTATATTACCAAAGGTGGACCTGACGGTGGAGATGGTGGACGTGGAGGACACATTATTTTACGAGGTGATAAAAACATGTGGACCTTATTTCACCTAAAATTCAAACGTCACTTTAGAGCCGAAAGTGGTGGTGGCGGAAGTGCTAGTAGAAGTTCTGGTGCAGATGCAGAAGACATTTATATTGATGTGCCTTTAGGTACCATTATTAAAGATGCAGATACAGATGAAGTAATTATAGAAATTACAGAACATCAAAAAGAAGTAATTTTATTACGTGGAGGAAAAGGAGGACTAGGAAACTGGAACTTTAAATCTTCTACAAATCAAACACCAAGATATGCACAACCTGGAATGGATGGTTTTGATGGCTGGTTTAGAATGGAATTAAAACTATTGGCAGATGTTGGTTTGGTTGGTTTCCCTAATGCAGGAAAATCTACTTTATTATCAGTATTGACTTCTGCAAAACCAAAAATTGCAGATTATGCTTTTACTACTTTAAAACCTAATTTAGGAATTGTAGAACATAGAAATCATCAAACATTTGTAATTGCAGATATTCCAGGAATTATAGAAGGTGCTGCAGAAGGAAAAGGTTTAGGACATCGTTTTTTACGTCATATAGAACGTAATTCGGCGTTGTTATTCTTAGTTCCTGCGGATAGTGATGACATTAATAAAGAATATCAAATTCTTTTAAACGAGCTAAAACAACACAATCCAGAATTGTTAGATAAAGACCGTTTATTAGCCATTTCTAAAACAGATATGTTAGATGAGGAATTAGAGGCAGAAATAAAAGCAGATTTACCAAAAGGTGTCGAAGCTATATTTATATCTTCTGTTGCTCAAAAAGGATTACAAGAATTGAAAGACAAACTTTGGAAAATGTTGAATTAAGGCAACGGCAACCAAGTTGCCATTTGTATTCTTTTAATATTTATTAAAAAATAGAAACTCAAACATTCAGTTGTTTGAGTTTTTTTTTATGCAAAAAAAAAGGATAACATACAGTTTTGTCATTTCGAAAGTAGAGAGAAATCTCATAAAGTTTGATTGGGATTTTGTGATCACTGTTATGCGATTTCTCCTCTCGTCGAAATGAAAATTGTTGTTGCTAAGTTTTGCGGTAGCAAAGTTATTCAGTTAGTTGAATTCTAATTGGTAATCTATATTTTGTAGTAACCGGAATTCCGCGTTTATTTGCTGGATAGATTTTTGGAAGATTTTCTACACTTGCTTTTAATAAGCTATCTAACTTTGGTAATTCCTTTTTAATATTTTCTGAAGACTGAATTGTATCTAAACTAAAAATTCCGTCAGCATTAATAATAACATCCACATACACAATTTCGTCGATAGAATCTTTAACCGATAAATGGTATTGTTGCAGCTCTTCTCCCATCTTTTGATGGATAGTTGCTCTAAAACAATCTGCTTTTTGTTGTTTATCAATAATAGCATCACAACCTTTAAAAGAGGGAAAAGTATCTACAGAAGAAAAATCTACAATCGTATCTAAAGCTACAGTATTATTGCTTTTCGAAGGACAAAATAAATCACACGAAGTGATAAAAACCATCATTATTAAAAAAGATAAAAACCTTAAATACATACTTTTAATTAAAGTGTGAATTTACAAAACTTTAACGACTTTTATTCTAAAGATTTAACACTCAAAAAACTCCTCATTTAAACCCATAAAAATAACCAATCTATAATTTATATAAACTTTGGTTGCTGTAGATTTATATTACCCCAAACAGAAAACTCCTCAATAACAATTTTTTAAAATTCCAATAATTATAGAAATGGTATTATATAAAAGTTTTCGTATAGCTAATCTATCAATTACTTCTTTTAAAGAAGCTCCTTACAAATACCAAATTACTTCAATAATCTGCTATTCTACTTCTGTTAATATTTTAGTCATTATTAAAACAAGGTTTATAGCTGAATAATGGTAACAAGGTTTATTTTGAATCGTCTTACAACTAAAAACCTGGCATTATTATTGACTTTAAGCGAGTATTATCATTTATAAACTATGGATATATTTTTATTACTTCTAGGCTTTCTTTTTGTTTGCTTAGGCATTATTGGCTCATTTTTACCAATTTTACCCGGACCTTTAACAAGTTGGATAGGTTTACTTTTATTACATTTTACCAAGATTATTCCGATGGATTGGACTTTCTTAGGTATTACTTTAGGATTAGCCATTCTAATTTGGATTCTCGATTACTTTATTCCTGCTATGGGAACGAAACGGTTTGGCGGCACTAAATATGGAGTCTACGGAACTACAATCGGATTAATTGTTGGCTTGCTCTCTCCTATTCCGTTTGGTATGTTGGTTGGTACTTTTTTAGGTGCGCTAATTGGGGAATTGCTTTATGATAGTAAAGACACCAACCGAGCTTTAAAAGCTTCTTTTGGGGCCTTCATTGGATTTTTAGCTTCTACGACGATTAAATTCTCTATTTCTGTTATTTATTTTGTGCTGTTTGTTATTCAGTTTTGGGAATTTAAAGAAAATTTCTTTTAAAAATTGAACACATAGAAACATTGAAAACATAGATACAGCATAAAAATCACTCTAGTACTATAAGCCTGCAAACAAGTCTAGCCCAGATTGAAGCAATTGTTTGAGCTCTTTTTTATTCCTTTTTCAGGATAAAAAAAGCGAGTGCGGAAAGCTGGAAATAGCTACAAAAAAAAAAGAATTACACTTAATAGTAAAATTGCCACATCACATAAAAAAGTGAGACCCTGAAATAAATTCAGGGTAAAAAAAAAGCGTCCCGTTTCAGGGAAGCTTTCCATTGGTTAACAAAACCACGACGCTTTTACTAAAGCGCCAAAACAACACAACTAATGCTGCCCTAACAAAAAGCAGCCGACAAATATACGAAGTTTTTAAATATTCTCAAATAAAGTTACTGTTTTTTATTTTATTCTCAATTGGCTATTAATGCATTTGATTGTATCTTTGCGTTCTTAAATAAACATCAGAAAACTAAACAGCAAATGCAATTATCAGAACAAGAAGTTGTACGTAGAGAAAAGCTTGTAAAATTACGCGCTTTAGGCATCAATCCGTATCCTGCAGATTTATATCCTGTAGATTCTAATTCTAAAGAAATAAAGAAGGATTATGTTGAGGGAAAAAAGGTAATTATTGCTGGTAGATTAATGTCTATCAACATACAAGGAAAGGCTTCTTTTGCGCAATTGCAAGATGGAGAAGGTAGAATACAAGTGTATTTTAACAGAGATGAAATTTGTGCTGGAGAGGATAAAACCTTGTACAATGATGTTTTTAAAAAATTACTAGATTTAGGTGATTTTGTAGGAATTGAAGGTGAATTGTTTACCACTAAAGTGGGAGAAAAAACAGTGCGTGTTAAGAATTTTACGTTGTTAAGTAAGTCTTTAAAACCATTGCCTTTACCTAAAGTAAAAGATGGTGTTACGTATGATGCTTTTACAGATCCAGAATTAAGATACAGACAGCGATATGCAGATTTAGTTGTAAATCCGCATGTAAAAGAGGTGTTTATTAAAAGAACAAAATTATTTAATGCTATGCGTTCTTTCTTTAATGACGCTGGTTATTTTGAAGTTGAAACTCCGGTTTTACAACCAATTCCTGGAGGAGCTGCAGCAAGACCTTTTATGACACACCATAACTCATTAGACATTCCCTTATACATGAGAATAGCTAATGAATTGTATTTAAAAAGACTAATTGTTGGTGGTTTTGATGGTGTGTATGAATTCTCTAAAAACTTTAGAAATGAAGGAATGGACAGAACTCATAATCCTGAATTTACAGCCATGGAAATCTATGTTTCTTACAAAGATTACAATTGGATGATGGACTTTTCTGAAAAACTTTTAGAGCATTGTGCAATAGCTGTAAACGGAACTTCTGAAGCTACTTTTGGTGAACACAAAATAGATTTTAAAGCACCGTACGCCAGAGTTACAATGGCAGATTCTATTAAACATTTTACTGGTTTTGACATTACTGGAAAAACTGAAGATGAAATTAGAACGGCTGCAAAAGGAATGAATATTCCTGTGGATGAAACCATGGGGAAAGGAAAATTAATTGATGAAATTTTTGGTGAAAAATGTGAAGCAAATTACATTCAGCCTACTTTTATTACAGATTACCCGAAAGAAATGTCTCCTCTTTGTAAAGAACACAGAGACAACCCAGAATTAACAGAGCGTTTTGAATTAATGGTTTGTGGTAAAGAAATTGCAAATGCATATTCTGAATTGAATGACCCAATTGATCAACGTGAGCGTTTTGAGCATCAACTTAAATTGGCGCAAAAAGGTGATGATGAAGCTACCGAATTTATTGATGAAGATTTCTTAAGAGCTTTAGAATACGGAATGCCACCAACGTCTGGAATGGGAATTGGAATGGACCGTTTAATTATGTTTTTAACCAACAATCAATCGATACAAGAAGTACTTTTCTTCCCTCAAATGAGACCAGAGAAAAAGGCTGCTTCTGTTGAATTGAATGATGATGAAAAAGCACTTTTGGCAATTATTACCAAAGTAGAAAAAATAGATTTAAATGATTTAAAAGTAAAATCTGGCTTGTCTAACAAAAAATGGGATAAAACCATTAAAGGTTTAACTAAACATAAAGTAGCTAAAGTTTCTAAAACAGACGAAGGTTTGTTTGTAGAGATAGTTTAACTACAATATAACATATGTCATTCCGAAATGAGCCCTTTTAGGCGATTGAGGAATCTTATAAATCACAAAAGGAATTACAGCAATGTAGTTCCTTTTTTTATTGCTCTTTTTTTATAAGAAACTGCCAATACACACAATAACTATTTGAATTATAATTATTTACACAGAAACATTAGAACTAAGACCTTTATTTAATAAATTTAATTTGAATAGAATTATTTACAATTTAAAAAACAACAGCATCTCGTATTATTCTATTGCATTTATATTTTTTAACACCTCTAAAATACTCACTATCAAAATAACATAATCATGTCAGCAAATAAAAACAGCAAATTTTTAAATAAAATTTAACGGTTTTTTTATGTTCTTTTTGTTGTTGAATGAATTAACTTTTTGCACCTTTATATAGCTAAAAAACTAGTTTTTTTTTTAATACTAAAATCATAATTTCATGTACACATTTCAAGAGCAATTAAAAAGCATTAAGGAAGGTAAAGGATTTATTGCCGCTTTAGATCAGAGTGGAGGAAGTACACCAAAAGCACTATTAGGTTACGGTATTGCAGAGGATCAATATAAAGATGAAACAGAGATGTTCCAACTCATTCATGATATGCGTACTCGAGTAATTTCTGATAAAAACTTTACTCCAAATAAAATTTTAGGTGTCATTCTTTTTGAAAGAACAATGAATGGTTTAATAGATAAAAAGCCCGTACCTTCTTATTTATTAGAAAAACATATTGTCCCTTTTTTAAAAATTGATAAAGGATTGGAAAATCTTAAAGAGGGTGCTAAATTAATGAAACCCATACCAAACATGAAGTCTCGTTTATCTGAAGCTAAGAAATTAGGCATATTCGGAACAAAAATGCGTTCTGTAATTTATGAAAACAATTTAAACGGAATTAGAGATATTGTAAAACAACAATTTGCTTTTGGTTTAGATATTCTTGAATGTGGTTTAATTCCTATTCTAGAACCAGAAGTTGATATTCATGCGAAAGACAAAGTTGAAATTGAAGCCCTTTTAAAGCAAAATATTCTGTTAGAATTAGATAAGTTAGACGAAAATCAATCTGTTATTTTAAAATTAACATTACCAACAGTTCCAGATTTTTATAAAGACTTAGTAAACCACCCTAAAGTTATTAGAGTATTTGCACTTTCTGGAGGGTATGATATTGAAACAGCAAACACATTATTAGCTAAAAATAAAGGTGTAATAGCTAGTTTTTCTAGAGCTCTTTTAAACAATTTAAAATTTCAACAAAGTACAGATGAGTTTTCATTGGCTTTAGACAGTGCTATAGATAGTATATATAAAGCTTCAATTACTTAAAAAACGACTATAAATACACTCGCTGTTATTTAGTATTAAAACTTAAATATTTTATACTCAAAATAAAATTCGTTTAAAAATGATTCTATTTCGGTTGCTTTATCGCTCATTGCAGCCCTTTGAAAATTGGTAAAACATCAAAAGTAAATTGAAATTAAATTTGTGTAGATTCTATTAAAAATAGTCCAAATAATAGTGATTTTTAGATGAAAATACTAAGATTTCTTATTAGTTTATCTTGAGCGAAGTCGAAAGAACAAAATAGTCTCATTTCGGAATGACATCGATAAATAAAAGGAATTACAGCAATGTAGTTCCTTTTTTTATGTTAAAATATTTCATAACACACTGTAATCAATAGTAAAAACCTTTTAAATAATATTTATTAAAGAAAAAAAATGTAAAAATGTTTTTTAAATAAAGACAAAAGTCTTAAATTAGTAGTCAAATGTATTAAGTTATGGTTTATAAAGAAAACACATCAGATTTTACCGCTGTTAACGAAGCAATAAGTAGTTATGTATTAAATTCTCCCTTTAGTTTTAACAAAGAAAACATCACATTTTCAGAATTCTTTGAAAACAAAATGCTTATTATTCAGGTTATTAAAAACGGTTTACCTTTTAAAATATTTAATGCTATTAAGCGTATCATTCCGTTTACTGAAGAAGATTGGGCTAGCTATTTAAATATTTCTACAAAGTCTTTACAAAGATATAGTAACGATGCTACTTTTGTTTTTAAACCAATACATACAGAAAAGATAATAGAATTAGCAGAAGTTAATAACCTTGGTAAAGAGGTTTTCGATTCTAAAGAACAATTTTATTTATGGTTAAATACACCCTCTTATGCGCTTCATAATTTAAAACCTGCAGAACTCATAAAAGATTCTTACGGTAAAGAATTAGTGATGGAAGAATTAAATAGAATAGAGCACGGAGTTTTTGCCTAATGAATATCTTTAGACTATCTAAACGAAAATACGCTACGGAATTTAACGGAAAAGGAGCCGAAAAATCTAACAATAGATGGAATTCTAAAGGAACTGAAATTATTTATACAGCAGAAAGCAGAGCTTTGGCAATGGCAGAAGTTGCCGTACATTTAACAATTGCTACTTTGCCTAAAGACTATGTGATGATTACTATTGATGTTCCGGATGCTGTTTCTATCCAAAAAATTGATGTGAAAAAACTAATTGAAAATTGGAACAGTAATCCTTTTAATTCCGTTACAAAAAAAATTGGAGATGACTTTATAGATGCCATGGAAGCTTGTCTCTTAAAAGTTCCGTCTGCAGTGGTACAAGGAGATTTTAATTATTTGATAAACCCATATCATAAAGACTTTAAAAAGATAAAAATAACTAAAATACAGAATTTTCCTTTTGATACAAGAATATTTCAATAAGGAAAAAAATTACTTCCAGAACTATAACGTGTACTCTTGAGTGATTACCTACAAGTTGCACAAAGATCTAAAAAGACTAAACCTTAACATCCTAAACTTGTTTCAACATCTTATTTTTTTTTCATTTTTTCTAGATCTAAATCATGAGATTTCTCAATCATAAAAAAGTCTCATTTCGGAATGACATCGATAACTAAAAAGGAATTACAGTATCGTGGTTCCTTTTATACTTTATACCCTTTTGTTGTTTCTTAAAGAATTTTCGAATAAGTTTGCGATACCTAATATCAGCAAAAATCTATGGAAAATTATAAAGAAGTAATTGAATGCGTTTATAACGACGTTAAAAATGTAGATGATATTGGTAAAGTGGCCAGTTATATTCCGGAATTGGCATTTGTAGATCCAAATAATTTTGGAATTAGTATTACCACCATCGATAAGAACTCTTTTGGAGTTGGCGATTTTAATAAAAAATTCTCTGTACAAAGTATTACCAAAATTCTTTCTTTAACCTTAGCTTACAAATTTGAAGGTGCCAAATTATGGGAAAGAGTGGATGTAGAACCCTCTGGAAATCCGTTTAACTCTTTATTACAATTAGAAGCAGATTTAGGAAAACCTAGAAATCCTTTTATAAATGCCGGTGCCATTGTTATTTGTGATGTTTTACTTAGTCATCTTAAAAACCCAAAAGAAGACTTTTTAGACTTCTGTAAAGAAGTTTCTAACATTCCTACTTTAGCATATAACGAGGAAGTAGCGCTATCGGAAAAAGCTTCTGGCTATAGAAATGTAGCCTTATGTAACTTTATAAAATCTTTTGGAAACATTAAAAATGATGTAGATAACGTATTGGATTTTTATTTCTACATGTGTTCTTTAGAAATGACCTGCAAAGAACTTTCGCAAATATTTTTATACCTAACGGATGACAATTTTACTACCGTTAAAGGAAATAGAGTACTTACTATGAGTCAAGCAAAAAGAGTAAACGCCATTATGCTTACTTGTGGTTTTTATGATGAATCTGGCGAGTTTGCATTTCGTGTTGGTTTGCCTGGAAAAAGTGGCGTTGGCGGAGGAATTGTTGCCATTCACCCAGATAAATATTGCATTGCAGTTTGGAGTCCTAAATTAAATATTAAAGGAAATTCTTATAAAGGAATGTTGTTCTTAGAGAAGTTTACCTCTAAAACAACTTCTTCAATCTTTTAAATTTTATAAGTTAAAAAAAAATCTTCTATTTTATATTTTTATCTGTAAATTTATAAAATGAAAAAGATTCTATTTACCCTACTTACCTTCACTTCCTTACTTAGTTACAATCAATTAATAAGTCAAGAGGGAGAAAATAGGGTTTTGAAGAGTTACTTTAAAAATAAAGTTGTCTCTATAGAAAGATGGTATGGAAATGATAAGGCTATCGATAGTATTAAAACGTATCACCGATCTGGGAATAAAAATGAAACCTTTTTCTTTAAAAATAAACGCATGCATGGTGAATGCTATAAATATAATGATCTAGGTGAAAAGGTTGTTAGTTATATTTTTGACAATGGTAAACTTACCAAAAGAATAGACTATGAAACCCAAATAAATAAAAAGAACGCTCCTTACATTTTAGCAAAAAAACAGAAACTACAAGCACTTTATAAAAAAACAAACTACAACGTAAAAACTGGTAAAGATATTTATCAACAAGGTATTTTAAGATATCAAATTGGTGAGATGTTTTTAGCTAGAGAAAATTTTAAAAAAATTGAACACTATTTTAAACATACAGAAAAACAGAAAAAACCATTACCAGAC
This sequence comes from Polaribacter sp. Q13, assembly GCF_016858305.2. Classification (NCBI taxonomy): domain Bacteria; kingdom Pseudomonadati; phylum Bacteroidota; class Flavobacteriia; order Flavobacteriales; family Flavobacteriaceae; genus Polaribacter; species Polaribacter sp. Q13. Next base: position 3,845,797 of record NZ_CP074436.1, on the reverse strand, counting down.
AAACTAAAAGCGAGTCTTTACAATCGTTTAGGTGGTATTAATGCATATTATCAAAAAGAAAATTTAGCCATACATTATAGAAACTTAGCCATTGAAAAAGATCCTAAAAATAATCTTTACAAATATAATATGGGTTCTTATTTGTATGGTATTAAGGAATATAGATTAGCAATTACCTATTTAGAAGAAGTTAAAATTGAATGGAAAAAACATGCTTTTTCTAACAGAGCATTAGCTGCCATATACACTGAATTAGAAGAGTACGAAAAAGCATTTGAGTTAGTTAACTTGGCTTTTGAAAGAGAAAAAGCATTGTATAAATTTGGATTTGCAGGCAGCGAGAATGACTTAAGAACTATCCGTGGTTTCTTGTACCACAAATTAGGCGAAACAGCACTCGGAATTAAAGATTTAAATGAAGCTTTAGAATTAAACCCAAATAATTCTTTTGCTTATAAATTTTTAGGAATAACACAATATGATCTAGGAAATTTTGAAAAAGCATGTACTTATTTAACAAAATCTGCAGCATTAAATTATGTAAAAAAGCATGATAGAAATGACATAGAATATTACCTAGAAAGCGCTTGTTCAAAAAAAGATGCTACCCCAATAATTACATTAAAAACGAAACCGTATGCTTATCCAAACCCAACAAGGGACTTAGTATATATTAAAAATTTGTCTAAAAAAAATTATCAATTCAGAATTTATAATTTTAAATCAATACTCGTAAAAAAAGGTATTTCTGAAAATAGTACTTTCGATTTTTCTAATCTACAAAATGGACTTTATATTTTAACGATTCCCGGAAAAAGCCCACTAGACACCTATACTTTTAAAATTATAAAACAGTAAAACCGATACCTAAAGGTAATTTCAGCCAATTAAAGGATAATAAGAATCCTTTTATAACTTCTCTTAGTTCCTATTTTCGTAATTCTAAAAACGTCTTATGAAATCAAGAATCTTATCACTCATCCTTATCATTACTTTTTCTTACCAAAGCAAAGCACAAACGCCTGTAAAATTAAGTACAGATCAATTTCGATTTATTGAAGGTCCGGCTTGGGATGGTTCTGAATTTATTTATTTTTCAGATATTCCTGCTAAAAAAGTATACAAATACTCTGTAACCAACAATACGTTTGCACTTGCTTTTGATAATAACATAGATGGTTGCAATGGATTGATGTTTGACCAAGATTATAATTTAGTAGTCTGCGGATTTAGAGCAGGAAATATAGCTAGAAGAAAAGTAGATGGAACTTTAATTGAAACCTTATTTACAGAATATAAAGAAAAACGTTTTGACAACCCAAATGAGGTTTGTATCGATAAAAAAGGCGGAATTTACTTTACAGACCCAACAAGAAGAAACCCTCCTTTTCAGTCAAAGAGAAGAGTGTATTACATCACTCCAGAAGGAAAACTAACAGTTGCAGCCGAATCAGGATTTACATTCCCAAATGGAATCTTAATTTCTAATGATGCAAAACATCTTTTTGTAAACGATTCTGATACACATGATATTTATACGTTTAACATCAACCAAACAGACGGAACAATTACAAACAAAACCGTTTTTGCTACTTTAACCAATGCTAAAGATGGTGAACCAAAATCTCAAGCAGACGGAATGGCTTTAGACACAGAAGGAAACTTATATGTATGTTCTAAATTAACAATTCAAATTTTCAATAAACAAGGAACTAAAACGGGGTCTATCTTATTTCCAGAACAAACCACCAATTGTACTTTTGGAAAACCTGATAAAAAAACATTATTTGTAACTGCCACTAAAAATTTATACAGCGTTGATTTAACTAAAACAGGTTTTCAACATCCTTTCGATTTACCTGAATAACCTATTTATTTCCTATTAAATATTTTTAATAATTCTGTTGCGTATTTCAATAAAAATGAGGAACTTTCTACTACTTTCAATCAGAATTAAATGGAACAAAATCCTCACACTTTTTCTTCTTTTGAAGAATACCCAACAACAGATAAAAGTCTTTGGTTAGACTATTCTAAAGAACAAACTACTTTTAAAATTTGGTCTCCCAGAGCAACTGCAGTAAAACTAAACTTATATAAAACAGGAAATGATTCTGAAGTTTTTGAAACTTTAGATTTATCCCCTGAAGAAAACGGAGTTTGGTTTAAAACTATTGAAAAGGACTTAGACGGAATTTACTACACATATCAAACCTATATAGATGATAATTGGTTGACCGAAACTCCTGGTATTTATGCAAAAGCAGTAGGTGTAAACGGTAACAGAGCCATGGTTTTTAATGCCGAAAATACAAATCCTAAAAATTGGGAACAAGATACATATGTGCAACTAGACGTAGCAAATAATGCCATTATTTACGAACTACATATCCGAAATATTACCATTCAAAAAGAAGCAAACTCGTCTTATCCAGGTAAATATTTAGGATTGATAGAAAAAGGCGTAAAAAGCACCCAAAATGTTCCTACTGCTATCGATCACATCATAAGATTAGGAATTACTCATGTGCATTTACTACCTACTTTCGATCAGTATTCTATTGATGAAACAGATTTAGGCACGCCTCAATTCAATTGGGGTTACGATCCGCAAAACTACAATGTACCAGAAGGCTCTTTTTCTACCAATCCTTTTAAAGCAGAAGTTCGTATCAAAGAATTTAAAACCATGGTACAAGCTTTTCATGATGCCGGAATTGGTGTTGTTTTAGATGTAGTATATAATCATACAGGCGTAAAAGAAACTTCTAATTTTAATCTAGAAAATCCTGGTTATTATTATCGTTTTAATGAGGACGGTAGTTACTCTAACGCTTCTGGTTGTGGTAATGAAACTGCATCCGAAAGAAAAATGACTCAAAAATTTATGATTGAGTCTGTAAAATATTGGACTGAGGAATATCATTTAGATGGTTTTCGTTTCGATTTAATGGCTATTCACGATATTGAAACCATGAATTTAATTGCCGACGAGGTTAATAAAATAAATCCTAATGCAATTATTTATGGAGAAGGTTGGGTTGGAGGAGATTCTCCGTTACCAGAAGAAAAACGTGCCTTAAAAAAGCACATCCCTCAAATGCCAAAAATTGCTGCTTTTTCAGACAATATAAGAGATGCCATAAAAGGAGCCGTTTTTCATGATACTAGTACTGGTTTTGTTAGTGGTGCAAAATTTACCGAAGAGTCTATAAAGTGCGGAATCGTAGGTGCCATACAACATCCGCAAGTAAACTACCAATACGTAAATTATTCAAATGATGCTTGGGCAAAAGAACCTTGGCAAGCGATAAACTATGTTTCTTGTCATGATAATTTTACTTTATATGATAAATTAAAAATATCTAGACCAGATGCCTCTTCTTATGAAATTAAGGCAATGCATAAATTGTCTACAGCAATTGTACTTACATCTCAAGGAACACCTTTTTTACATGAAGGTTCAGAAATGATGAGTACTAAAAAAGGAGATCATAATTCATACAAATCTCCAGATTCCATCAATGAAATTGATTGGAATTTAAAGGTAAAAAATAGTGATGTTTTGGATTACTATAAAAACCTAATTAAGTTAAGAAAAGAGCACCCTGCTTTTAGAATGCCAACAGCAAAAGAAGTTCAAGACAACTTAAGGTTTAAAAAAATAGATGATGGTTTGGTTTCTTATCAACTAAGGAACAATGCAAATTTTGATTCTTGGTCTAAAATATTAGTGATTTTTAATGCACAAACCCATGAGATAAATTATGAGTTAGACCAAACCTGGAAAATTGCAGTCCTAAAAGATTCCTTTGATTTAGAAGGAAAAGAAAGTGTTACCGACAATGTAATTGTACCTCCTATTTCTATGATGGTATTGTTTCAGAAAAAAATGAATGCCAACGTAAAATATTATAAGGAACAACTTTTGGGCTTGATAGAAAAACTTTTTATTGAAACAGGAGATGCTAGAAGTAGGTTTTTAAATTGTGAAGAAAAATTAAAAGCGGCTTATTTGGCTTCAAAAACAGCATATAACCCGAAAGAAGTAATTGACACTTGGGATGCCTTATGGCATGAATTAAACGTAAAAGAAGCCCTTACTAACAAATCTATTGAACTTAAATCTTCTTACTTTCTTACCGTTAAAACAAAAAGAAATGCATCGTTAGAAAAATTTCTATTATTTTTTCTAAAAGAAATGTCTAGATTGAATTAAAAAGCAGAATTTTGATCTGGACGTATTTATTGCTATCATAAATATGTAACATCAGAAAAAAGTATAAATAATTATGGTCAATTTATCTGCCACTGAGCATCAAATTAAATGTGTTGCTAATTTTAAAGACTTACTTTCTACTCCTTTTCAGGGAGAAGTGAATGCTCTTTGTTGGAATCGTGAATTAAAAGGTGATTTTTCTGAAATTATTAAAAAGGTTGCATTCAGTGGAAATATGATTGAACTTCTTCCTGAGAAACTTCTAGAACTTCAGTTAAGTGAACAAGGTCAACTTGCCCGAGAAATTCTCTTAAATGACTTTAAAGTATTAAAAGAAAATGGTAAAATTCCAACGCTAAATATCATTAAAAACTATGAGAGAGATGATGCATTTCCTTTTTTCCCTACCGATGTATATTCTTTTCACGTAGATCGTTCACCAATACCTGCTGACACTTTTTTATGCACCTATCATGGAGCTTCGAGCGATATTTTGCCGAATTTACAAGGCACTCAAAAAATATTAATTCCAAAAATAAGAACTGAACTCAACAAACTTTATGATGGACCAGAAGATGGTTTTGAATCTTTTTTAACCGAATATTTCTTCGATTTACATTATCAAGCAAAGCCAGAAGCACATCCAATTAATTTAGGTCTTGGAAACTTATGGAAACTAGCCATTGATCATCCAGAAAGCAAAGTTTTACCTTGTTTACATCGCGCTCCCAAAGAAAACACAGGGGAACCACGCTTAATGATGATCTGCTAATTCAATAAAAATAAATGAAAATAAAGATTGATAAGTTTGTAGTATCTATAATAATCGTAATACTAATAGCCTATATATTTCCGCAATGGGGAACACAAGAAAGTAAATTTCCAATTAACACTATCAGTAGCATTGGTATTTCACTTATCTTCTTTTTTTACGGACTAAAATTAAGTCCGAGTAAGTTAAAAGCAGGACTTAAAAACTGGAAATTACATGTTTTAGTACAACTATCTACTTTTTTAATTTTTCCAATCCTCGTTTTATTATTACATCCTTTTATTCAAAATTCAGAACAAGAAACCATTTGGTTGGCTTTCTTTTTCTTGGCTGCCTTACCATCTACCGTATCGTCTTCGGTTGTAATGGTATCTTTAGCTAAAGGAAATATCCCAGGAGCAATTTTTAATGCCAGTATTTCTGGCATTATAGGTATTGCCATAACTCCATTATGGATGGGATTATTTGTAAATGAAGTACAATCAGATTTCGATTTTACAGAAATCTATCTAAAACTAATTCTTCAAATAATTGTACCCGTTGTTATTGGACTTTTTTTACAACGTTTTTTAGGTGATTTTGCGCAGAAGCATAATAGTAAACTCACCCTTTTTGATAAATCTATTATCCTTTTAATTATCTACAAAAGTTTTTCAGCATCTTTTGAAGGAAACATTTTTAGTGCTGTTTCTTTTTTAGATTTGGCATTAATTTTAGTTGGTGTGCTACTCTTGTTTGCTACCGCTTTTTATCTCACTGGTTTTTTATCAAAAAAATTACAACTAAATACTGAAGATCAAATTACAGCACAATTTTGTGGTACAAAAAAGTCATTAGTACACGGCACCGTATTTTCTAAAATACTTTTTGGAAACATGTCAACTATTGGTATTATGCTATTACCACTTATGTTATTTCACGCTACTCAAATTTTAATAATTAGTATTGTGGCAACAAAAAAGGCTGCTAAAAATAGCAACCTTTAAAATCTAAATAATTAATAATTTTTTATTTCTTAAAGAGATTTACCCTTTAAACTTCATTCCTAAATGAACAATTTTTTTGGTTTCGTAAAAATCTTCTTCAAAATAATCTGGTAAATCATAAATCGTTGCAGACGTATAGAGTTTTAATTCTTCTGTTAAATCGCCACCTTTTAAATACAAAATTCCATTTTTTATATCGTGATTTTGTTTTTTAGAAATTCTACCTTTGGTCCACCCCACAAAAGTTTCCATTTGTGCTACTGCTCTACTCACAATAAAATCATACGTATCCTTTACTTCTTCTACTCTACCGTTTGTAGTTTTTACGTTTTCTAAACCTAAACCAGCTACAACTTCATCAACCACTTTAATTTTTTTTCCGATAGAATCTACCAAATGAAATTGTGTTTCTGGAAACAAAATTGCCAATGGTATACCAGGAAAACCTCCACCTGTACCAACATCCATTACCTTAGAACCTGGTTTAAATTGAATCACTTTTGCAATTGCTAAAGAATGCAACACATGGCGCAGATACAATTCGTCTATATCTTTTCTAGAAACAACGTTAATTTTTAAATTCCAATCTTGGTATAATTCTTGAAGTTTAGAAAATTGTTCTATTTGAGTTGCTGTTAAGTCTTTAAAATATTTGTGTATTATTTCCATAAAAAAGTATATGATGCAAAAATAGTTATTGTCAACAAACAATTAGCAACAAAATGCAACCTTTGTTACACAAAGATATTTTAAAAATCTTATTTTTGTAAACTATATATAAAATTAATGAAAACAATAAACTTTTCGAGAGTAGATAAAGCAAAATTCTTTAGAACTCTAAACAAAAGAGTAAACACCTATTTTAAAGAAAACGAATTAAGAAAAACAGGAAACTGGAAATTGTACACAAAAGCAATTATAATGTTTTCTCTTTTCCTGGTTCCTTTTATTTTAATCTTAACAGTTTCTATGCCTCAATGGGTAATGGCACTTTTAATGGTGGTTACAGGAATAGGAATGGCCGGTGTTGGTATGAATGTAATGCACGATGCCAATCACGATTCTTTTTCTAAAAGAAAATGGGTTAATAAATTAATGGGAAGCAGTATTTATATTCTTGCCGGAAACGTGTATAATTGGAAAGTACAACACAACGTTTTACACCATACATTTACAAACGTAGAAGGACATGATGAAGATATTGACGCTGGACGAATTATTCGTTTCTCTCAACATTCTACATGGTTACCTATTCATAAAATTCAGAAATATTATTCTATCTTTTTGTACGGATTATTAACCATTAACTGGGCAATTACCACAGATATTAAGCAAATGCACCGTTATTTAAAACGTAAACTATCTTATGGTAAGTTTCCAAACCCTACAACCGAATGGACCAAATTAGTCATTTCTAAAATTGCATATTATGCACTTTGGATTGTTTTACCTTTATTGGTTTTAGACATTGCTTGGTGGAAAGTTCTAATTGGCTTTTTTGTAATGCATTATACTGCAGGTATGATTTTGAGTTTGGTTTTTCAATTAGCACACATTGTACCAAATACAGAAATGCCTTTACCAGATAAAGAAGGAAATTTAGAACACACTTGGGCAGTCCACCAATTATACACAACATCTAACTTTGCACCTACTAATTCATTGGTAAACTTCTATACAGGAGGTTTAAATCATCAAGTTGAACATCATATTTTTCCGCATATTTCTCATGTACATTATGATAAATTAGCTAAAATTGTAAAAGAAACCGCCAAGGAATTTAATTTGCCTTATAATGAATACGCTACCATGCGTAAAGCAATTATAGAACATTTTAGACATTTGGGAGTTTTGGGTAAAAACCCTGAAATAGCATAAGTAACACAACAACAACTATCAGTAAGATGAAACATCCATTATCGGACAGAATTAACAGTTTACCTGTATCTCAAACTTTAGCAATGGCTGCTAAAGCAAGAGAACTAAGAGCAGAAGGAAAAGATATTATTGGTTTAAGTTTGGGAGAACCAGACTTTAATACACCAGATTTTATTAAAGACGCTGCCATTGAAGCTATCAATCAAAATTATAATTCGTATTCTCCAGTAGATGGATATGCTGATTTAAAAGAAGCTATTTGCACCAAGTTTAAACGCGATAACGACTTAGTTTACAAACCAAGTCAAGTTGTAGTTTCTACAGGAGCAAAACAATCTATTGCAAACATTGCACAAGTATTGTTAAACCCTGGTGATGAAGTTTTATTACCAGCACCATATTGGGTAAGCTACTCTGCAATTGCAATTTTATGTGAAGCTAAATATGTAGAAATTCCTTCTTCTATAGAGACCGATTTTAAAATCACTCCAGAGCAATTAGAAGCGGCAATTACGCCAAAAACAAAAATGATTTTCTTTAACTCTCCAAACAATCCAAGTGGAACTATTTATAGTGAAGCAGAATATAGAGCGTTGGCAGCAGTTTTAGAAAAACACCCACAGATTTTTATCTTATCAGATGAAATCTATGAACATATCAATTACGATACAAAACCATTTAGTTTTGCGGCAATTGAAAGCATGTACGACAGAACCATTACTGTAAACGGTTTGGCAAAAGCATTTGCTATGACAGGTTGGAGAATTGGTTATATTGGTGCTCCAGAATGGATTGCTAAGGCATGTACAAAAATGCAAGGGCAAATTACCTCTGGTACAAACTGTATTGCACAAAGAGCTGCAATTACAGCAGTTTTAGCACCGGTTTCTAAAATTCAGTTTATGGTAGACGAGTTTAAAACTCGTAGAGATATCATTATTGGATTGTTAAGAGAAATAGACGGATTTAAAGTAAATGTTCCTGAAGGTGCATTTTACGTTTTTCCTGATGTTTCTGCTTTCTTTGGTAAAACTATTAAAGGAATGAAAATTGAAACTGCAAGTGATTTTTCTTTATTTATTTTAGAAAAAGCAAACGTTGCAACAGTAACTGGAGATGCTTTTGGTACACCAAACTGTATTAGAATTTCTTATGCAGCATCAGAATTACAAATTAGAGAAGCAATCAAAAGAATTAAAGAAGCGTTAAGCTAAACTTAAACTGTCATTCTTAATTTATTTCAGAATCTCAAACAAGTTCAGATTGACAAGATCGTTATTTATCAATATTAAAATCCATCTTTTTTAGGTGGATTTTTTTTTGTTTGGGCGTGCCCTAAAGGTCAGGATTTCCGCACTCGCTTCACGCTAAAAAGCGTGAGAGCTCAAACAATTGCTTCAATCCTTCACGCAAGCTTGTTTGCTTCCAAATTACAAGATAAACATCAGAATAATCCTTTAAAACTATCCCGAATCACTTCTTAACTAATAGAAATTTATTTTTAAGATATGAATCCTTGTAAAGAATCTAAAAACAAAAAAAACCATATCTATAAATAAATATGGTTTTAGAAAAATTGGGGGATTAAATTAGGGGACGAAATTGGGGGCCAATATGAGTTCTATGTATTATTCTTTTTTCTTTTGTTACCACAAATATACAATGGATTAAAACCTAAAAACGATCAAGACCGCCCATTAAACAATAACTAAAGATAAACGGCTGTTCTAATTCGTTAATTAACATATTAAATAACACTTCTCTTGCATATTCAAATATTCTTAGTCCTAACATTTTGTAACCGATACAGCAGCACCCAAATGAATGGAAAAAACAGTAAAACATAGAACTACCGCTAATACTTCTTTAAATTAAAAAGTCTCATAATTAAAAAATAATTATGAGACTTCAGAATAATAGAATAAGTGAAATTACTTTACTCTATAATCAACTTTAAGGTTTTATAATTTCTAAAATCATTTCTAATTTTTATAAAATAGATACCTTTTTTCAAACCTTCTCTTACTATAGAGACACTATTATTTCCTATTGTAGTATTTTCTATTGTTTTTCTAATTAGTGAACCCGTCAAGTTATAAACTTCAATACTCGTTGTTGCACTCGTTTCTGAGTAAAAACTTAACTCGGCAACATCTTTCATTGGGTTTGGCATTAACAAAGCCTCATTTTCTGCAATAACTTCTGTTTGCACTCCAAGTACTTGCGTTGTAAACTGTATGTCTTTTAAATTCATTTCTTTATCTAAAACAACCACACCATCAGAAGACATAGTAAATACAATATTTACGGCATCAGATAAATCAATATCTCCACCTGCGGCAGAAACAAAATGCGACAAAGGAATTGCAAAATGACTTTCTGTATCGTTTAATTTTATAGTAGTTCTAAATTGGTTTTCCCAAGCATCTATGCTTTCTTTCACAATCGTAATTTCTACATCTCCTGTTCCTTTTGCCTCTAGTTCTAATGTAGAAAAGTTAGATAAATCTACAGTTGTAAATCTTGGAGTAAAAGATCTAAACGCAGATACGTACTCACTTGTGGTTGCTTTTAAAGCTATATTTCTTTCTACTCTATAACCACTTCCTGTATAAATATTATCATTTTGAGTAATCTCAAATTCATTAATCGTAGTTCCTGAAGGAGAATCATCTTTTCCCCAGACACCATCAGACATAAATAAATCATCTGGAGTTAAATTGTATTCATTTTCTATTCTAAAACCGATATCAAAGATATTTCCTGTATCAATAACTAAAGACTCAATGTAATTACCCGTTAACTCTAAGGTGCTATTAAAATATTCTGTAGCCGAAGTTTCAGTTCTTTTAAAACCAGCATCTATTACCGCACTTTTACTTCTTCTTATATTAATTAACTCTAATTCTAAAGTACCGTTAACATATTTACCTTTCTTAACAAATACAGGTGGTGGAGAAGACGTTTCATAATCTAAAATAGGTTTCTGAATTTCGAACAACGCCAAAGCTTCCTCTCCTAAGGTTAACAAATCGTCTACACTATTAGACCAGATTTGAAAGTTATAATACGTAGCTCCCTCCTCATATTTATCAATATTCCAATGACTTTCTATTTCAAAATTTTCTTCATTATTAATCAATCTTCCAGAAAAACTTAAAACAAACTCTTTAGTTCCATTACTATTCTTTATAATAGACTTAATAAAATGTACGCCTTCGCCTTCTTGTTCTTCTTCGCCTTCTTCACTTTCTTCTTGAAAAAGTTCTATGGTTGAAACAGATAATAATTCGGCACCTAATAATCTATCACAAATAAATTTCGTGTGTTCATAAACTCCATTCTCAGTTTTAGTAGCTAACACAACCGCAATCGTTTCTCCATCTTTTACATAATCTACAGAGTATAGTTCGGTAGCATTTGTAATTGCTATTAAATCTGAAGGAGAAGATTCTACTGTTGTTGTTCCCGAAATTACGTCTAAAGGAATTAAATCTTTTAATTCGAAATTTGTACTTTTTGCAGCAGACTTCTTATAATTTTTAGTTTTTATAACCTTTTTAGCTTTTAACTTATCAAACTTATAGTTCCCTTTTTTTCTTAAATAGTTTCTTTGATTGATTTGCTGGGAAAGGCGATCATTACTTTCTAAACCTCCATCATTACCACTAGAAACTTGTGGTGCCAATATAGGACAAGCTGCAACACCAGAACAAGCCGGGTCATCACAATCTACTAATCCATCACCATCATCATCTACTCCATTTGCACAATCTTCTTGAGGTACAGGAGCTGTAGGACATCTTGCCCCATCATTAGAACTACTTGACGGTCCGTATGCAAAAAGATTAGAGTCTAACTGACTTCCTGGTTCTAGAGATTGTACACTTTGAATAACATATACTGTTCCGGTTTGATTGGCAGAAACATAAAAACGACCAGAAGCATCAAAATAAACTGCTCCATACGTATAGTTTAAACCATTTAAAATAGGTACTACTCCTAAACTAATTACTTCTCCAGTAGTAGCATTAATTCTATATAATATATTCGTCTTTTTTTCTACGGTATATAAATAACCATCTACAGCGTTAAATGCCCAATCGTGTACAGAAATGTTTTTAGTAAGCACATGGCTACTAACATACTTTGTATAATTATCAGACGCTGGGTCTAAATCTATTTTATAATAACTTGTTCCTCCTCCTTTTAAATAATAGATACCTTCTGAACTAACATCACCTACATATCTGCTAGAACTTGGTAACTCATCTATATAAAAAGTTTCTACATTAAAGTTTTTACCAATTCTTACAATTGTTTTTGCAGGTGTACTTAATGATCCCCAAATGTATCCATCTGCAGGATTATATCCTACTGCATTAATAGATCCTGGAGTAACATCTTCTTTTACCACATAAGAACTTCCCGATGCTAAATCTAAAGCATAAATATCATTCCTTTGGAATAAATAGGCATTGTAATCACAATTAAAAGGTTCTTCTTGTGCGTTAAAAGAAAAATTAATTATTATAAGCCATAAAAAGGTTATTAGCTTAAAATGTTTAGGTAGTTTTGATTCCATCTGTAAGTATTTTTTAACAAAAGTATTTTATTTATATAAATGCAATACTCTTTGGGGGGTTAATGGCGCTAAAGTGTAGACCAACACTAAGATATGAAAAGATAAAGGTTTTACCAAAACTTAATTATACTATAAAAGCCACATTAAAAATGTGGCTTTTATAGATCTTTTAAAGAAATTAAGATTATTTAATCTACATTATCATGTAAAAAAGAATTATTAGATTTTAGACTAATATCTTCTGTATCTTTATTTATAGATGTTTTAGTATTACTAATAGGACTATTTACATCTAAATCTATCCCTAATCTTTTATAAGCTGGCTGACGTTCAATTTCATCTATATTCTTGTTCATTTGATCGTTGAACTTATAGTTGAAACCTTTCATTTTTCTGCGTCGTTCTTCTGCGCGCTCTTTTAAGTCTGTAATTGTTAAATCTAAAGGAGAAATTTCTTCGCTATGCGTTTCTATCTGATTAATTTCTACTTGAGGAGCTCTAGTTTTTAATTCAAACTTAATTTCTTCTTCAACCGTTTTTTTTTCAACAATACCAGAACTTTTACCAATAGTTGGTTTTGCATCAAAATCTTCTAAGACATATCGTTTTTCTACTTCTTTTCTCTCAAAAACCACCTCTTCTTCTTCAAAAGATTCAATCTCATTTACCTTTGTAGCTTTTAATTCGGCTTGTGGATTTAAAGGTAAATCAAATAATAAATTCGGCTGATTTACTTTTGGCTCCTCTACAGCTTGTACTTCTTGAACTGGAGTTACATCTGTAATAACAAAATCTTCTTCTACACTAGTTTCTGGTTGAATTTCATCATAAACAACCTCCATATTTACAATTTCATTAGTAGTTTTAACCAAATTAGTTTTTGGTATTACTACTTCCTCTTCTAGAGAATGAATAATTTTTTCTTCTACATTATTAGTTAATGGCTCGTTTAATGATGGCGCTTTTATAACTGTTTTTTCACTAAAATCATACGTAGCCTTTTGTTCATCCTCTAAAGTATGTACAATTTTCTTAACCTCCGTATTTGTAATTGTACTTTGTTGGTCTGCAGCAAAACCGGTAGCTACAATAGTTACTGCTATAGCATCACCTAAATCTGCATCCTCTCCAATACCCATAATAATGTTGGCATCATAACCAGCTTCATCTTGTATGTAGTCATTTATTTCTCCAATCTCATCTAACGTTACTTCGTTGGTTCCAGAAACAATTAACAACAACACATTCTTTGCTCCTGTAATTTTGTTATCATTTAACAAAGGAGAATCTAATGCTTTCATAATAGCACTTTTAGCTCTAGTTTGTCCTTCTTCTTTTGCAGAACCCATAATTGCAGTACCACTATTAGAAAGTACCGTTTTAGCATCATGTAAATCAATATTTTGTTTATAGTGATGCGTAATTACCTCTGCTATTCCACGAGAAGCCGTAGATAAAACCTCATCAGCCTTAGAAAAACCAGCTTTAAAACCAAGGTTTCCATAAACTTCACGTAATTTATTATTATTGATAACAATTAAAGAATCTACATTTTGGCGCAGTTGATCGATTCCTAATTGAGCTTGTTTAGAACGTCTTCTTCCCTCAAAAGCAAAAGGCATCGTAACAATACCAACGGTTAAGATATCCATATCTTTTGCAATTTTGGCAATAATAGGAGCGGCTCCTGTACCGGTACCTCCACCCATACCAGCAGTAATAAATACCATTTTAGTTTGGGTATTTAACAATTGCTGAATTTCTTGCAAGCTTTCTTTTGCTGCTTTGGCTCCTACTTCTGGATTTGCCCCTGCACCCAACCCAGAGGTTAAGTTTGCTCCTAATTGAATTTTATTAGGAACAGGACTATTCTCTAAAGCCTGTGCATCTGTGTTACAAATTACAAAGTCTACCCCTTTAATGTGTTGCGTAAACATGTGGTTTACTGCGTTGCTACCTCCTCCTCCAACTCCAATTACTTTAATTGTGTTAGATTGCGTTTTAGGCATGTCAAATGAAATGTTATCGAATTCTGCGCTCATAATAACCGATATATTGTTTATTATTATTTTTTGTTTTTTACTCTATTTTTCTTAATCTCAATCTTTATTCTGCGTTGTCCAAAAAATCTTTTAAACTTTCTGTAAATTTTTCAAAAAACGACTTCTTTTTAATTTTTGGTTTTCGTTTTACCTCTGCCACAGGTGGATTTTCTTCTATAGATTGTTCTTGCTTTTCATCAATAACTTCTTCTACAATTTCTTCTACCACTACTTCTTCTACTACAGGTTTTAGCTTTTCTAAACCTTCCATCAATAAACCAACCGTTGTTGCAAAAGCCGGACTTGATAAAATTTCATCAGATTCTCCTGCCAAGTGTTCGTTAGGATAACCTATTCTTGCATCCATACCTGTAATATATTCAACTAACTGACGTAAGTGCTTTAATTGTGCACCTCCACCTGTTAACACAATACCTGCAATTAATTTTCCTTTTGCAGTTTCGTGACCATAATTTTTGATCTCTAAATACACGTGCTCAATAATTTCTTGTACTCTAGCATGTATAATTTTTGATAAATTCTTTAAGGTAATTTCTTTTGGTTCTCTGCCTCTTAATCCAGGTATAGAAACGATCTCTGTTTCTTTATTTTCTCCTGGCCACGCAGAACCAAATTTTATTTTTAATAATTCTGCTTGTTTTTCTATAATAGAACAACCTTCTTTAATATCATCAGTAATTACATTTCCTCCAAAAGGAATTACTGCTGTATGTCTAATAATTCCGTCTTTAAAAATAGCCAAATCAGTTGTTCCACCACCTATATCAATCAATGCTACTCCTGCCTCTTTTTCTTCTTGACTTAATACTGCTGCTGCAGAAGCTAACGGTTCTAAAGTAATTTCACTTAAACCTAAACCTGCACTTTTAACACAACGACCAATATTTCTAATAGAAGAAACTTGCCCAACAACCACATGAAAATTCGCTTCCAAACGACCTCCATACATACCTATTGGTTCCTTAATATCTGCTTGAGAGTCTACTTTATACTCTTGTGGCAACACATGGATAATTTCTTCTCCAGGCAACATCACCAACTTATGAACTTGGTTTACTAAATTTTCAATATCAGTTTCATCTATTACTTCATCTGCGTTATTTCTTGTAATATAATCACTGTGATGTAAACTACGAATATGTTGACCGGCAATACCTACAACAACTTCTTCTATCTTAACACCAGAAACACTTTCCGCTTCCTCTACCGCTTGCTGAATAGATTGTATGGTTTGTGTAATATTACTTACAACACCACGCTTTACACCTAAACTTTTAGCTTTACCAATACCAATAACTTCAATCTTACCATATTCGTTCTTGCGACCAATCATTGCTGCGATTTTGGTTGTACCAATATCTAAACCAATTGCTATTTTATTATTCTCCATTTTGATTTATTTTGCGCACACAACTTGGTTGTGATATTTTAAATTAATCGTTTTATACTCTTCAATCGTTTTATCTACAAATGCTTTGTTATAAAACGCTTTTAACTTCTTAAATTTTACATCCATTTCAGTTAAACTTCCAAAATCGATTTTATAATTTCCACTTCTCACGGAAAATTGATACTCTCCGTTGGTTAATTTTTCAATTCCTACTACCTCTTTTTGCAAAAAATCATCTTCCAAAATAACTGTTATTAAAGGCAATATTTCTTTAATTTCTTCATCTTTATCTACACCTGATACTAACAGAACTCTTGCAGTATAATTAGGAGACAAAGGTATTTTTAATCCTTCTTTATCAATATAATAAGAATCTTTTTTATTTATAATTCTTGCAACAGGTGTTCGCTGTTTTATGATTGTTTTTAAGGTACCCGAAATGGTCAAAAATACGGCAGCATTTTCAACATATGGGTTTTCTGAAACTGTTTTTTCCAAACTGTATAAATTTATCACAGATTTTGCTTGGTTTTTCACAGTCGAGTCATTTTGTATTAACAATTTATCAACCATAGAATGTGTCAAAAAATGATTGTCTCCAGCCTCAAATTCTACAATAATATCCTTCACTTTTTTATTTGAATTTCTTTTTACAGAAAAACTATAAAAAAACCCTAAACTCCCTATCAACAAAAGGAATGCTATGTATTTTAAAAACTTCTTAAAGATCATATTTAACTGTTTTTAAAAGTTGTTCTGCTACCTCATTAATCATAACTCCAACATCACCAGCACCTAACATTGTTACCACTTTTGCCGATGAATTTTTAATATCTTTTACTAAATTATTTTTTTTAGTTAATTTTTTATTCTTACACGTAATCTTATTTAACAACCATTCAGAATTTACTCCAGCAATTGGTTCTTCTCTTGCAGGATAAATATCTAACAACAAAACTTCATCAAATTTGGATAAAGCCAAGGCAAAATCATCAATAAAATCTTTGGTTCTAGAAAATAAATGAGGCTGAAAAACAACCAACACTTTTTCCTTCGGATACATTTCCCTTACAGAACTTTCTACTGCATTTATTGCTGTTGGATGATGCGCATAATCATCAATCAACACAAAATCGTTCGTTTTAATTTTATATGAAAACCTACGTTTTACTCCCTTAAAAGTTGATAAACGTGCTTTTATATCCGTCAATGAAATGCCATAAACATCTGCCATAGCTAAGGCAGCTAATGCATTCATAACATTATGCTGTCCTGGTAAATGAAATTCAATATTTTTTATTTCTGATGTTGGTGTTTTTACATCAAAAATATATTGTCCGCTTTCTATTTTTAAATTAAAGGCAGTATAATCTGCGTCTTCGTTAATTGCATACGTTAACCCTTTTAAAGGCAAGCCTTTTGCAACAATTAAAGTATCTTTAACTTTGTTTGTAAACGCTACAAACGATTCATTTAAAGCTTCCGCATCTCCATAGATATCTAAATGATCTGCATCCATAGAAGTTACACAGGCAATATTTGGACTCAATTTCAAGAAAGATCTATCAAACTCGTCCGCCTCTACAACACTCACTTTATCATCGCCTAAAATTAGGTTCGAATCATAATTTTCTGCAATTCCTCCTAAAAAAGAAGTTGCATTTACAGTTGCCATAATATGACCTAAAATAGCAGAAGTTGTTGTTTTACCATGCGTTCCTGCAACCGCTAAACAAAAAGTTGTTTCCGTTATTTTACCTAAAATATCTGATCTTTTTAAAACCGTATAATCATTCTCTAAAAAATAATTTAATTCCGCATGATTCTTAGAAATTGCAGGGGTATACACCACCAACGTTTTTTTAGTATCCAAAAATGAAATAGGAATATTTTTAACCGCATCTTCAAAATGAATTTGAACACCCAAACTTTCAAGATCTAAAGTGATTTGAGATGGAGTTTTATCATAACCAGCCACTTTTTTTCCATTCGCCGCAAAGTAACGAGCAATTGCGCTCATTCCTATGCCACCAATTCCGACAAAATAGACGTTATGTATATTGTTTAAATTCACTTTTGTAATAATTTTTCTACTTCATTAACGATATCTGTGGTTGCTCCTGGCAACGCTAACTCCTTTATATTTTCTGATAAATGCTCTTGTTTTCCTTTATCTTTTATTAAAGTTTCAAAAACAATTGGAAATGACTCCAACTCAGTTTCTTTTAATAAAATTGCAGCATGTTTATCTGCAATTGACCTTGCATTTTTTGTTTGATGATCTTCTGATACGTTTGGCGACGGAATAAAAATAACCGGCTTACCAACAATGCACAATTCGGAAACCGAACTTGCACCTGCTCTAGAAATAATAATATCTGAAGCCGCATACGCATAGTCCATTCTATTTACAAATTGATGTACTTGGATATTTTCTATCTCATTGTATTTTTCATATTCATCAAAATATAATTTTCCACACTGCCAAATAACCTGAACTCCCTGTTTTTTAAAAAATTCTAAATTGGTTTCTACCAATTGATTAATTTTACGTGCTCCTAAACTACCTCCTAAAACTAAAATAGTTTTCTTCTCTTTATCTAACTTAAAAAAGTCTTTTCCTTGTTCCCTTTTCGAATGAATAGACAACAAATCTTGACGAACAGGATTTCCTGTTTTCACAATTTTATCAGCAGGAAAAAAACGTTCTAAATTATCATAAGCAACACAAATTTTGTGTGCTTTTTTACTTAATAATTTATTAGTAATACCTGGATAAGAATTCTGCTCTTGTATTAAAGTAGGAATCCCTTTTCTATTTGCCATTATTAAAGTTGGACCGCTTGCAAAACCACCAGTACCAATTGCTACATCTGGTTTAAATTTTCTAATTATTTTAGAGGCATTCCACAAACTACTTACCAACTTAAACGGAAATGAAAGGTTGGCTACTGTTAACTTTCTTTGTATTCCAGAAATCCACAATCCTTTAATTTCATAACCTGCTTGCGGAACTTTTTCCATTTCCATTTTATCCTTTGCACCTACAAATAAAAATTTTGCATTCGGATAACGCAACTTTAATTCGTTTGCAATTGCAATTGCAGGATAGATGTGCCCTCCGGTTCCGCCTCCAGAAATTAATATGTTAATCGATTGTTTCATGAAGTATGTCTAAAGGGTTATCATCTAAAATATCTTCTTCTGTTTCTTCTTTGGATGCGCTTACACTTAAAATCATTCCTAAAGCAAAACAAGTCATCCAAATAGAAGTACCACCACTACTAATAAGTGGTAAAGTTTGCCCTGTTACAGGGAATAAATTAGTAGCAACTGCCATATTAATGGATGCCTGAAAAATAATAGGAAGCCCAACTCCCAACACCAACAAAGCTCCGAAAATTGTGCTTGTTTTTCTAATGACTACAAAAATTCTGAACAACAGAATAAAATATATAGACACTATTAAAAAACCACCAACTAAACCATATTCTTCCACAATTATTGCATAAATAAAATCTGATGTAGATTGTGGTAAAAAGTTTTTTTGAACGCTTTTACCAGGGCCAACACCAAATGTTTCTCCCATAGCAATTGCTATTTTTGCTTTTTCTACTTGATACGCTTCTTTGCCTTCATCATCAGAAAAACTCTCTATTCTATTCTCCCAAGTTTGTACTCTATTCGGCATTAAATCTGGAAATGCTTTTGCTGCTAAAATAAAAATTAACAGCAACCCAATTCCTACACCTAATATAAATCCTAAGTATTTTAACGGGTACCCTCCAATAAAAGTAACGATTAAAATCATGACAAATATAATTGCCGTTGTAGAGAAGTTTGCTGGTAAAATTAGTACTAAAACAAGTGCCACTGGCAACCATAATTGCCATAAACTTTCTTTAAAACTTATTGCCTTATCTTTATTTCTTGATAAATATCTAGCTACATACACCATTAAAACCAAACCTGCCAAAGTAGATGTTTGAAAACCAATTCCGCCAATTCTAATCCACCTACTTGCGTTTGCTCCTCCAATTGTTGTTCCTTGAGACAACGTATAAATCAACAAAAAGATAATTACCGGAAGCATTATAACAGAACCACCAGAAAAATACCTGTACGGCACTTTATGAACTCCATAAATAATGGCAAACCCCATAATTAACAACACAATATGCTTAAATAGATACCCTAAAGAAGAACCATAACCAACCACATACACCAAGTTTGTGCTTGCGCTATAAACTGGCATAAATGAGAATATTGCCAAAATAGCAACAATTGCCCAAATGGTTTTATCTCCTTTTATGTATTGAAAAATGGTTTTCATTAGTTAGATACTTAGATTTCTAGGATTTTAATTAAACATTTTTTAATTGTTAAACGCATAAACAATTACACGTTTAAACCACTTACAAATTTCTTACTGCCTTCTTAAATTGGCGACCTCTATCTTCATAGTTATCAAACAAATCGAAACTAGCACATGCTGGCGATAATAAAACAGCCTCTCCTCTTTCGGCTAATTTATGAGATACTTTTACCGCCTCTTCTGCTCCCGCAGTTTCCACAATAATATCTACTACATTGCCAAATGTGTTTTTTATTTTTTCATTATCTAAACCTAAACAAACAATCGCTTTTACTTTTTCTCTTACCAGAGGCAACAAATCATTATAATCGTTCCCTTTATCTACACCACCAACAATCCAAATAGTGGTTTTATCCATGCATTCTAATGCATAATAAGTTGCGTTTACATTAGTTGCCTTAGAATCGTTTATATATTCTACATCCCTAATTTTAGCTACATTCTCTAAACGATGTTCTGCTCCTTCAAAATCTTCTAAACTCTCTAATATAACTTGCTTTCTTGCTTTTAACAATTGAGCCGCCATTGTAGCTGCCATAGCATTTTTAGTATTGTGTTTTCCTTTTATTGATAAAGTTGATAACGGCATGTTAATTTTGTCTTTATTTATGTTGATAATAATATTGTTGTTTTTCAAATACGCTCCATACTCTAACTCTTTTTCAAGTGAAAACGGAACCAATTTTGCACTTGTTTTATTCTCTTTTAACCAATTATTGATGACTTCATCATCTGCATCATAAATTAAATAATCGGTTGCTGTCTGATTCTTTGTGATTCTAAATTTCGAATCTATATATTTATTAAAATCATATTCATATCTGTCTAAATGATCTGGCGTAATATTGGTTAAAATTGCAATATGACTATTAAAATTCTCAATACCATCTAACTGAAAACTACTTAACTCTAACACATAATTTTCATAAGATTGCTCCGCAACTTGTTGCGCAAAACTATCTCCAATATTACCTGCAACACCTACATTTAACCCTGCATTTTTTAAAATATGATGCAGCAATAGTGTAGTGGTTGTTTTTCCATTTGACCCCGTAATCCCTACAATCGTTGCATCTGTATATTGAGCTGCAAATTCAATTTCTGAAATAACAGGAATTGCGTTTTCTTTCAATTTTAGAATTAAAGCAACAGTCTCTGGAATACCAGGACTTTTAACCACTACATCCGCATTTAAAATTTTGCTTTCTGTATGTTGATTTTCTTCAAAATCGATCTCGTTATTTAAAAGAACTTCTTTATACTTTTTTGATATTTCATTTTTATCAGAAACAAAGACTTCGAATCCCTTTTGTTTTCCTAAAAGCGCTGCACCAACACCACTTTCTCCTCCTCCAAGAATACAAAGCCTTTTCATTTATCTTAATTTTAAAGTAACAATTGTAAATACTGCTAACAAAATTCCAACAATCCAAAATCGGACTACAATTTTACTTTCGTGATAATTTAATTTTTGATAATGATGATGCAATGGCGACATTTTAAAAATTCTTCTTCCTTCTCCAAACTTCTTTTTAGTGTACTTAAACCAAGACACCTGCATAATTACAGACAGATTCTCTACTACAAATACTCCGGCTAAAATGGGTAACAATAATTCTTTACGAATTGAAATTGCAATCACCGCTATAATTCCACCAATAGTTAAACTACCTGTATCTCCCATAAAAACTTGAGCCGGAAACGTGTTATACCAAAGAAAACCAATTAAAGCCCCTGCAAATGCCAATATAAAAACTGTCATTTCTCCAGAATTTGGTATGTACATTACATCTAAATAATCTGCAAAAACAATATTACCAGATACCCAAGCAAACGCCGCTAACGTTACCACAATAATTGCAGACGAACCTGCCGCTAAACCATCAATTCCGTCTGTTAAATTTGCTCCGTTTGAAATTCCTGTTACAATAAATACGGTAATAAATATAAAAACTATCCAACCATATTTTTCATACCCATCACCCAAAAAACTTAAAGCTTTTGAGTATTCTAATTCGTTATCCTTTAAAAAAGGAACTGTGGTTTTTGTAGACTTATGTGCTTCTCCAAAAACAACTTTTCGCCCTTCTTTATTTACTATTTGTTGCTCTTTTGGCAGTTGCTCTTTAATTGTAACTCCATCATTAAAATAAAGCATAGAACCTACAATAACACCTAAACCAACCTGTCCCAAGACTTTAAATTTACCACTTAACCCGTCTTTGTCTTTTTTAAATACTTTTATATAGTCATCTAAAAAGCCTATTAATCCCATCCAAACAGTAGTTATGATCAAGATAACTACATAAATATTCTCTAATTTCGCTAATAATAAAACAGGAATTAAGGTTGCTAAAATGATAATAACTCCACCCATTGTAGGTGTTCCTGCTTTTTGTTTTTGACCATCTAAACCTAAATCCCTTACGGTTTCTCCAACTTGTTGATTTCTTAAAAAATCAATAATTCTTTTACCATAAATTGTAGAAATCAATAATGATAAAATAAAAGCTGCTGCGGCCCTAAATGTGATGAACTGAAACAATCCTGCACCAGGAAAATGTGTTTCACTTTCTAAATATTGAAATAAATAATACAGCATTCTTAATTCTTTTTTAATTGATTAAAACAGTTATTAACTTCTTCTAAATCATCAAAATGAGTTCTTACTCCATTTATTTCTTGATAATTTTCATGTCCCTTTCCTGCTATTAATATAATATCTCCACTTTCAGAAAATTTACAAGCAGTTTTTATAGCCTGTCTTCTATCTAAAATTGACAATGTTTTTTTGTAATTCTCAGAAGAAACACCTACTTCCATTTCGTCTAAAATAGTTTGCGCATTTTCTGTTCTCGGATTGTCTGACGTAAAAATAGCTTGACTACTTAACTGAGAAGCAATATGTGCCATTTTTGGTCTTTTTGTTTTATCTCTATCTCCACCACAACCAACAACTGTAATCAGTTTTTCATGACCAGTTCTAATATCATTAATAGTTTCTAGTACATTTTTTAAAGCATCTGGTGTATGTGCATAATCTACAATTGCAGTAACCCCATCTTCTGAAATAACATACTCAAAACGACCACTCACATTTTCTAACTGACTTATAATTGTTAAGATTTCTATTTTTTCTAAACCTAATAATTCTGCAGTAGCAAAAATTGCCAGCAAATTAGAAGCATTAAACTGACCGATTAACTTGGTCCAAACCTCTGTATCATTTATTTTTAAAAGCGTACCAGAAAATTGCTTTTCTAAAATCTTAGCTCTATAATCTGCTAATGTCTTTAAAGCATAAGTTACCTTTTTCGCTTTCGTATTTTGCAAGATAAAATCACCATTCTTATCATCGATATTTGTAAGTGCAAAAGCAGATTTAGGCAATGAATCGAAAAATGATTTCTTTACATCTCTATACTCTGCAAATGTTTTATGATAATCTAAATGATCGTGAGATAGATTGGTGAAAATTCCACCAGCAAACGTTAATCCTTCTGTTCTTTTTTGATGAATTCCATGAGAACTCACTTCCATAAAACAATAATCTACACCTGCATCCACCATTTTATCTAAATAACTATTAATCGTTACAGAATCTGGCGTTGTATGCGTCGCTTTAAACACAACCTCATCTACCAAAATTTTTACTGTTGATAAAAGCCCAACTTTGTAACCCGCCTTTTTAAATAATTGATATAAAAGTGATGCTATGGTTGTTTTTCCATTAGTTCCTGTAACACCAATTAATGGTATTTTTTTTGATGGATTGTCATAAAAGTTAGAAGCCATAATTGCCAAAGCAACATTAGCATCAGCAACTTGAATGTATGAAATTCCAACTTTTTTATCCGCAGGAAAATCTTCACAAACAATAGCTGTAGCACCTAATTCAATTGCTTTCTCAATATATAAATGACCGTCTACAGAAACTCCTTTTTGAGCAACAAAAACAGCATTCTTTTCAATCTTTCTAGAATCGAAAACAACTGCACTTACATCAATATCTGTAACCCCAAATACTTGATGAATAGCAACCTTATATAATATGTCTTTTAATTTTTTCAGCTTACGAAAGTTTTAAAATAATTGTTCTTCCTTTAATTAACTTTTCTCCTCTTCTTAGTGATTGAGACTTCACTTTTCCTACTCCAGAAAATTGCACTTTTAATCCGATATTCTCTAATAAAGCCAAGGCATCCATCCCAGACATTCCTCTAACATCAGGCACTTCTTGATACTCCTTATTTATTTTTTTATCGAATTTTAAATATTCTTTTTCTATAGCACCAAACTCTACTTTATCATCTACAGACTGATTATCTATAGGAGTTGTAGTATAAATTTTCTGAGCAATTTCTTTAAAAACAGGACCTGCAACCGTTGCTCCATAATATCCTTTTTTCTTCAATGGATCATGAATAACCACAATGCAAGAATACTTTGGATTATCTGCAGGAAAAAAACCTGCAAAAGAAGCCACATAGTGTTTATTAGAATAAAAACCACCTTCCCATTCTCCTTTACTATTTTTAGTTCTTGGAATATACTTTTTAGCTGTCCCTGTTTTTCCCGCCATAGAAAAATTAGGAGAATACATACTCTTAGCAGTTCCTTTAACTACTACATTCTCCATCATCTTACGCAACTTCTTTAAAGTTTCATCAGAAGCTATTTTTGGGTTTACAATTTCGGTTTCAAAAACTTTTTCACTTTTACCTTCAGCTCTTAATTCTTTTACAAATCTTGGCTTTACCATTACCCCATTATTTGCAACCGCATTATAAAACATTAATGTTTGCATTGGTGTAATCGAAATTCCATATCCCCAAGCCATCCATTCTAATGAAATCTTACTCCAACTTTTATCTTTAGGATTAGGAATATAAGGTTTACCCTCTCCTTTTATTTGAAAACCAATAGGCTTCGTAAAACCATATTCTTTAATTTTATCATAATATCTCTGAGGATTTTTATCGTAATATTTTTTAATAATTTTAACCACCCCAACATTAGAAGAAACCTCTAAAACCCTTGCAGCAGAAATTTTACCATAACCACCTCGATGAGAATCTTCTACTTTTTTCCCATGCACATAAATCCTTCCTTTTTCCGTATCTACTACCGTTGATGTATCTATAACTTTATCATCTAAAGCAACCATTAAACTTGCTAACTTAAAAGTAGAACCCGGCTCATGACTTTCCCAAACCGCATAATTTCTTTTTTCGTAATATGTTCCCTTAGATGTTCTTCCTAAATTAGAAATCGCTTTAATCTCGCCAGTTGCAGTTTCCATAACCACCGCACAACCATGCTCTGCTTCAAAATATTCTAATTTATCTAATAAAGCATGATGCGTAACATCTTGAATATTAACATCTATAGTTGTTATAATATCATGCCCATCTATAGGCTCTTTTTCATTTACATCATTTATAGGCTTCCATTGATTTTTAGCTATTTTCTGCTTCCATCTTAACCCATTTTCACCTTCCATATAATCAGCAAAAGCTCCTTCAATACCCGCCTCACCTCTAAAATCATCATAACCAATGGTACGTTCGGCAATTTTACCAATAGGATGCGCTCTTACCGTTTTATGCTCTGCAATAAACCCACCACCGTATACACCTTTATTAAAAATTGGAAATTCTTTAATTTTTAAATAATCTGTATATCCTACATTCCTAGCAATTAACAAATATCTATTATGTCTCTTTTTTGCGGTTCTTAATTTATTTTGATAATAATAAGGAGTTTTCCCAAACATACCCGAAAGCGCCTTAGAAAGACCTACAATATTTTTCTCAAAAAGTTTACCATCAACAGCAACCACATCCATTCTAATTGTAAATTTAGACATAGAGGTTGCTAACAAATTTCCATCAGCCGCATAAACATTCCCTTTATTAGCATAAACAGTATCTTGTCTAATAGCTAATTCCGTAAAAAGCTTTCTATATTTTTCTCCTTCTGAATGCTGAATTGTAAATACACGAAATACAATAGCCAACAAAAAAAGCGTCATAAAAGCAGCTACTAAGTAGAATTTTGTAAGTATGCCTTTTTTTTGAGTTGCCAATTTTATTAGTCTTTAATAGTTACTTTTATTTTTTTTGGAGGGGATTTTAAAGGCTCTAAACCTTTTACTTTTACTCTTTCTCTAATACTCGACTCCATTTTCATTCTCATTAAAATAGTACCAGTATCTACATATTCTGCTCTTAATTCTCTTTTCTTTTTATTCAACTTTGATATCTGAATTACCTTTCTCTCTGCTCTATGCGCACTTGTTATCATAACTAATAACAACACAACTACAAAAATGATGATTCGCCAATTTTTAAATGCAGAATCGTCTGTAAGGAAACTTCCTCTCAGAAAATCATAGACGTTTTTTTTTGCTTTAGACATACTACTTCTTTAAAGTTGCTATCCTTAACTTAGCGCTACGAGCTCTATTATTTAACTTAATTTCTTGAGGAGTAGGTATTATTAACTTCCCTACTTTTTGCATCGGCTCATTACTTCTACCAAAAACATCTTTCTCTAATTCCCCTTGAAACAAACCAGTTCTAATAAACCTTTTTACCAATCTATCTTCTAAAGAATGATATGAGATTACACTTAACCTTCCATCCTCTTTTAACAAATTAGGCATCTGCTCTAGAAATTCTTTTAAAACATCTAACTCTTCATTTACCTCTATTCTAATTGCTTGAAAAATCTGTGCAATTATTTTATGTTCTTTTGCTTTTGGCAAATACTTTTGCAATACTTTTCTTAACTGAAAACTGGTATCAATTCTTTCTTCTTGTCTTTTTTCGACAATTGTTTTTGCTATATTTCTAGAATTTCTTAATTCTCCATACAAAAACAATATTTCTGCCAATTTCTCTTCAGAATACGTGTTCACAATTTCTTTTGCTGATGTTTTAGATTTCTGATTCATTCTCATGTCTAAATCACCATCAAAACGTGTAGAGAAACCTCTTTCTGCCTCATCAAACTGATGAGAAGAAACTCCTAAATCTGCCAAAACACCATCTACCTTTCTTACGCCATGAAATCTCAAAAATCTAGAAATGAATCTAAAATTCTCAGGTATTAAAACAAAGCGCTCATCATCAATAATATTATCTAACGCATCTGGATCTTGATCAAAACCAAACAACTTACCATTAGCACCCAATCTTTTCAAGATCTCTCTTGAATGACCACCGCCACCAAACGTAACATCTACATAGACACCGTCTTCCTTAATAGCAAGCGCATCTATACTCTCATGTAATAAAACTGGATTATGATAATTCATCTAATTCTGTATTTCCCATTACTTCCTCTGCCAAATCTGCAAAATCATCTGCTGCATCATCAATAGCTTTCTCATATTTGTCCTTATCCCAAATTTCAATAATATTCACTGAAGAAGACATAACAACTTGTTTTTTAATACCCGCAAACTCAAATAAATCTTTCGGAATTAAAATTCTTCCAGACGCATCTAATTCTACCATTTTTACTCCCGCTGTAAATCTTCTAATAAAATCATTATTCTTTTTATTAAACCTGTTAAGTTTGTTGATTTTTTCCATCATCAAGTTCCACTCTTTCATCGGATACAACTCTAAACAAGGTTGAAAAACAGCTCTCTTTACCACAAAACCATCTTGCAACACAGAAGCCAGTTGCTTTTTGAAGGCTGATGAAAACATCAATCTCCCCTTAGCATCTGATTTACACTCATATGTACCGATTAGGTTTATCACTCTTAAAACGTATTAATTGGAGTCAAAAATATGACAATTTTACCACTTTTTACCACTTTTTACCACATTGTTAATAAATAACGCTTTTGTTAACAATTCATTGCGACTAAAATCTATTTTAATTTAAAAATAGTCACTTACGAAAACGATATCTATTTCACAAAAAAGAATTACATTTGTGGTTAAGAAATTAGAGCATTTTAATGACAGATAAGTTAACAGAGGAAGGGAAATTTAAATATGTAGAAGCAGGAGAAGGACCTGCAATCATTATTTTACATGGATTAATGGGAGCATTGAGTAATTTTGACTCAACATTCGATCATTTCTCTAGTAATGGCTACAAAGTTTTAATCCCAGAATTACCTTTATATTCTTTACCTCTTCTAAAAACCAATGTTAAAAACTTAGCAAAGTTCTTAAAAGAGTTTTTAGAACATAAAAAGATAAATCACGCTATTCTTCTTGGGAATTCCTTAGGAGGACATATAGCATTGTATTTCACAAAACAGTATCCAGAAAAAGTAACAGCACTTGTACTTACAGGTAGTTCTGGTATGTATGAAAAAGCGATGGGAGATAGTTTTCCTAAAAGAGGAAACTATGAATACATAGAGCAAAAAGCTAGAGAAGTTTTTTACGATCCTGCAATTGCGACTAAAGAATTAGTTGATGATGTTTACAGCACTGTAAATGATAGAATGAAAGCTTTAAAAACATTATCTATTGCCAAAAGTGCTATTAGACACAACATGGCAAAAGATTTACCCAACATGAAACATCCTACATGTTTAATTTGGGGAAAACAAGATGGTGTTACACCTCCTGAGGCTGCAGAAGATTTTCATAGATTATTATCAAATTCAGATTTATTTTGGATTGACAAATGTGGTCATGCAGCAATGATGGAAAAACCAGAAGAATTTAACAAAATTCTTCATGCTTGGCTTACTTCTAGAAAATTATAATTCTCGTAGAGAACTATAATAAAAATTAAAGAACCTTATACTATATCATGAAAATTAGATCTGCAGATTTTGTAATGAGTAACAGTAATGTTACCAAGGCTCCACAAGAAAGAATGCCAGAATATGCATTTATTGGACGTTCTAATGTTGGTAAATCTTCATTAATTAATATGTTAATGGAACGCAAAGATTTAGCCAAAATTTCTGGTAAACCTGGTAAAACACAACTTATCAATCATTTTAAAATAAATGATGAGTGGTTTTTAGTAGATTTACCTGGTTATGGTTACGCTAAAGTTTCTAAGAAGAAAAGAACCATTTTTCAGTTTTTTATAGAAAACTACTTTAAAGAAAGAGAGCAGCTAGTTTGTACTTTTGTTTTAATTGATTCTAGACACGATCCTCAAAAAATTGATTTAGAGTTCATGAAGTTTTTAGGTGAAAACCAAATTCCGTTTTGTATTGCTTTTACCAAAGCAGACAAATTAGGTAGTTCTAAATTGAACAAACAAATTACTTCTTATAAAAAGAAATTATTAAACACTTGGGAAACACTTCCGATGTCATTTATTACCTCTTCTTCTACAGGATTAGGTAGAGATGAATTTTTAAATTTTATTGATAGTGTTAATGAAGACGTTGCCAAAGATTTTAAATAATCAATAATGCATTCTACTAAAGAAAATTTACAAATTTTATTTGAAGACAATCATATTATCATTGTAAATAAACGCGCAGGCGATATTACACAAGGTGATAAAACGGGTGATAAACCTTTAAGTGATGTTGTAAAAGAATACATTAAAGATAAATACAATAAACCCGGAAACGTATATTTAGGTGTTGTACACCGATTAGACAGACCTACTTCTGGTATTATTATTTTTGCTAAAACATCTAAATCTTTAGAACGTTTAAATAAGATGCTTCGCGATAAAACGATTCACAAAACGTATTGGGCTGTTGTAAAAAATCATCCGAAGAAAGAAAAAGACACCTTAATTAATTATTTAAGAAAGAATCCAAAAAACAATAAATCTACCGCGTATCCGAAAGAAATTGATGGAAGTAAAAAAGCAATTCTTCATTATGCTGTTATCAAAAAACTAGACAATTATTCTTTAATAGAGATTGATTTAGAAACAGGAAGACATCATCAAATTAGATCGCAACTATCTAACATTGGTAGCCCTATAAAAGGAGATTTAAAATATGGTTTTGACAGAAGTAATAAAGATGGAAGTATTCATTTACATGCCCGCAGAATTCAATTTATACATCCTGTAACTAAAGACGAAATCAACATTACTGCACCAACGCCAAAAGAAGTTATTTGGAACGCTTGTTTGTAGTTTATCTCTTTTAAAACTACTCCAATAGTTATTTAGACGCTAGTAGAAATCTCATAACAGTAACAACAAACACCTATTTTACTTTATGTGATTTCTCCCAAAAGGTCAAAATAACAAAACCCCGTATCTTCTTATCATTATTAAAAAGACACGACGAAATAATACCACTACAGAAGCTACAATTAACAGATTGCTTCGTGCCTCGCAATGACGATCTATTTTACTCCATTGGCTTAAAAACTAAAATATTTTTACTCTGTTCAATTTCAGCCTGATTCAGTTTCATCTTTACAAACTTCCCTTCTAAATATCTTTTAGTTTGATTTTTATAATACTTGCTAAACACATTTCCAGATTGCCCTGTTGGTACAATTGCTATACTATTTTCTACATCAGAAAAATCGATAACCCTTCTTGTTGACGGTCCTGCTGTAACCTTATAATACCCTGTACTATCTAATTTAAAAATTTGATTATTAATAACCTCGTTTCCACCAATAGTTTCATATGGACCAAGATTAAACAGTTTACGTAACAAACCACCTGCTTTTCCTATTGCATGTTCATATTCTACAGAAATAACTCTATTCCAGGTCCAATCATCTACATTTGCTCCTAACTGATTTTGTAAAAAAGAAAAAGCACTTTTAAAAGATGCTTGAACAATATCCCTTCTGGTTTCAATTTTATCTTTCGTATCAATATTATCCCACCAAACAGAATTCTTTCTATTTATTTGATTCGGTAATACTTTATCTTGCAAGTTAGAATTGATAAACAAATTAAAACTAGCACCCAACTCGTCTTTATAAGTTGCTTTTAAAAATTCATATAAAAAACGATTGTAAATGGTTGGCCCAACGGCTGTTTTTAAATAGTTTCCATCCCAATTTTCAAGTTCAGAAAACGCTTTTCTTTCTGATGCTAACAACTCCGATTTATCCACATTTTTTAACAAATTACGAATAATATTTGGCACTGTAGATGATTTTACATCGTACGTCATATTTGCAACCTCTTCTTTTGTAAAATCATCTTTCTGCTCTAATAATTCTACAATTCTTTTTGCTCTATCTTCAGGTAAATAATAACCAGGATATATTTTACCTTTTACAGAATCTACTTGGTTATTGGCAGAATACACGTAATTCCAACTCGGGTTTATTGCTTGTGGATTTTCATCAAAAGGCAAAAACTCTAAAATTTCATCTTCTCCAGAAGCACCATTTAAATACGTTTTGGTAGACAAACCGTCTCTTAACTCATACAATTTAGCCGAAGAAAAACAAGCTACATTATCTTTGGCGTCTCCATACATTACATTTAAACCGGGTGCATGAATTCTAGCTACAGAATTTCTAAAATCCTTTAAAGAATTTGCATGAGAAATTCCGTAAGAAACATCTAACATTTCGTTTGGTAATTGCGTGTAAATCCAATTCATTGCAATAGGTCTTTTATCCTTAATATGCTCTATTAAACCATTCATTATCGGTCCATGTTTACTAACCTTTACCTGAAAAGAAGTATCTTTTTCATTTTTTACATGAATCGTTTTGTCTCTTAGCTCATACTTCTGATACCCATTTTCTGTTTTATATTCTAAAGAATTCTCCGGGTTCTCTTCTTCAACATAAAAATTTACATCATCATTTTCAAACATTGTTAAACCGTACGCATATTCATGATTATGACCTAATAAAGGAAATGGCATCAATGCAATATTAAATCCATAAATTTCAAAATCGGGTGTTTTAATATGATTTTGATACCAAACAGAAGGTTGCGAATATGCAATATGCGGATCATTTTCGAAAATTACTTTTCCATTCTTTGTTTTTTCCGGAGCAAGTACCCAAGAATTACTTCCTATAAAAGGAGAAATCGGTAATTCATCCATAATAGAAGCAACTGTTTTAGAAAATGTTGCCTCTATTTTATCTGGTAAACTGGTTTTTATTATTGTTAAATAATCAGGATTCTTACTTAACAACTCATTTAAATAAGAAGCGCCTAATTTCTCTTTAACTTCTGTTAATAAAGGATCTGTTTTATGAGCAGCCGCAAAACTAAAAGACATATAACCGAATACATTATAAATATCTTTGAGGGTATATTTTTCTTTTTTCACACCTACTAACGTAAATTCTAAAGGTGTTTTTCCTTCTTCAATAAATTGATTTACTCCGTTTAGATATGCCTGCGTTAAAATATAAGATTCAGCTGTTTTATCTAAACCTGCAATCGTTTTATTTGCAGCTTCTTCAATTCCTAATCCTCCAAAAAACTGATCGACTCTCACCAAATCTTTTCCAAAAATCTCAGACAACCTTCCTGCAGCAATTCTACGCATCAATTCCATTTGCCATAATCTATCTTGCGCATGCACATACCCCAAAGCTACATAAGCATCTTTTTGATTTTGAGCATTTATATGAGGTACCCCAACATCATCAAAATACACCGTTACTTTATTAGAAATATTTTTCAATTCTAGCTCACCAGAATAATTTGGGTGATACGTTTTAGAGTACAACCAAACAAAAACAACCACCAACACCACAAGAATTAACAGAATTTTTAAAAAACGTCTTAAAAACTTCATAAAATTGATTTTTTTCAAAGATAACAGAATTATTATTTACGGATAACTACAAAGAAAATGAAAGTAAGTTCGTATTTTTGATGAGCAAAATTTTTTATATGAAAAAAATTCAAATGGTAGACCTACAAGGTCAATATCAACAAATAAAAGAAACTGTAAACTCTTCTATAGAACAGGTTTTAAATACCTCTGCGTATATAAACGGCCCATTAGTTCATGAGTTTCAAGCAGATTTAGAAAAATATTTAAATGTAAAGCATGTAATACCTTGTGCTAACGGAACCGACGCTTTGCAAATAGCAATGATGGGACTAGGTTTAGAGCAAGGTGATGAAGTAATTACTGCAGATTTTACGTTTGCTGCAACCGTAGAGGTAATAGCATTGTTAAAATTGACTCCTGTTTTAGTGGATGTAGATGCAAAAACCTACAACATAGACATAGAAGCTTTAAAAAGAGCAATTACTCCTAAAACCAAAGCCATTGTACCTGTTCACTTATTCGGACAAGTAGCAAATATGGATGCTGTTTTGGAAATAGCAAAAGAGCATAATCTTTTTGTAATTGAAGACAATGCGCAAGCAATTGGTGCAGATTACACGTTTAAAGACGGCACAAAAAAGAAAGCAGGAACGATTGGAAATGTAGGTACAACTTCTTTTTTCCCTTCTAAAAACTTAGGATGTTATGGAGATGGTGGTGCCATTTTTACAAATGATGACGAACTTGCTCATACCATTCGCGGAATTGTAAATCACGGAATGTACACCCGTTATTACCATGACGTAGTGGGCGTAAATTCTCGTTTAGATTCTATTCAAGCTGGTGTTTTAAAAGCAAAATTACCTTTATTAGACACCTATTGCGAAGCTAGAAGAAATGCTGCTCGTTTTTACAACAAAGCTTTATCTGTATCTAAACATATTATTACACCAACAACGTCTGCTTGTGGTGAAATTTGTGATACTTGTGATTGCCACGTTTTTCATCAATATACGTTACAAATTACCAACGGAAAAAGAGATGATTTACACAAGCACTTATTAGAAAAAGGAATTCCGAATGCAATCTATTATCCTGTAGCATTACACTCTCAAAAAGCATACACAGACACTCGTTACAACGAAAGTGATTTCCCTGTAACTAATGAGTTGATAAAAACGGTAATTTCTTTACCAATGCATACAGAATTAGACAAAGAACAATTAGAGTTTATTACAAAAACTATTTTAGATTTTGTAAATTAAAAAGTAATTGCCACGTCATTGCGAGGAGGAGTGACGTAGCAATCTCAAAAATAACCAAACAGATTACTTCGTCATACTTCCTCTTAATGACGTATAAATAAAACATAATGAAAAGAATATTAGTTACAGGAGGATTAGGATTTATTGGTTCTCACACCGTTGTAGAATTACAAAACGAAGGTTTTGAAGTAGTAATTATCGATGATTTATCTAACACATCTATCGGTGTTTTAGACAACATTACATCTATTACAGGTATTAAACCAGATTTTCATCAAATTGATTTAAGAATTAAAAGTGATGTAAAAAACTTTTTCGATAACAATAAAGTAGATGGAATGATCCATTTCGCTGCTTTTAAAGCGGTTGGAGAAAGCATGCACAAACCTTTAGATTACTACGAAAACAACTTAGGTTCTTTAGTGTATTTATTACAAGAAATGAGAGATAGAAAATTAGATAACTTTATCTTTTCTTCTTCTTGTACCGTTTACGGACAAGCAGATGAGTTACCTATTACAGAAAATGCACCTGTAAAAGCAGCTGAATCTACTTACGGAAACACCAAACAAATTGGCGAAGAAATTTTAAGAGATGCTAGTAAAGCACATGGTTTAAATATTATTGCTTTAAGATATTTTAACCCAATTGGAGCGCATCCATCAATTAAAATTGGAGAATTGCCTTTAGGAGTTCCTCAAAACTTAATTCCATATATTACACAAACCGCTGCAGGTATGCGTGATGAATTATCTGTTTTTGGTGATGATTATGATACTGTAGATGGTACTGCGGTTCGTGATTATATACATGTTGTAGATTTAGCAAAAGCACACATTGCCGCTTTACAACGTTTAATTAAAAAGAATAATAAAAAAGCATTTGAATACTTTAATGTAGGTACAGGAAAAGGAAGTTCTGTATTAGAAGTAATTAAAGCTTTTGAAAAAGCTTCTGGAAAATCTTTAAATTATAAAATTGTTCCTAGAAGAGAAGGTGATATTACTGCTGCTTATGCAGATACTACTATTGCCAATAAAGAATTGAACTGGAAAACAGAAAAAACTTTAGAAGAAGCATTGGCCTCTTCTTGGAAATGGCAACTAGCTCAAAATAAATAATATTAAAAACTCCAATCTTTACCGATTGGAGTTTTTTTTTGCTCTAGAGCGATTCTGTTACTAAACAACAAGTTGTTAAATTTAACTATGTCAGTTCGAGATCAAAAAAAAATTACGAGTAGAAAAGATAACATGCAGTTTTGTTTTTTTAGACTCCAATTAACTCACTAAAAAAAATCATGTACAAAACATTTCAATGGTAGTGAGTTTTAATAAAAATTGTTTCGAGAACTAATATGAAAGCAAAAATATTCTACAAATTAATTTCTATAATTTATCAATCCTACTTTTCATGAAAATCACAGGGAAACGCTATTTAGATTACTCCTCCTTTATAAAACTTAACTTCGGAGAAAGAGTGCAAAAAATATCTTTAGATATTGGCTTTTCTTGTCCTAATAGAGATGGTTCTAAAGGATACGGAGGTTGCACCTATTGCAACAACAATACCTTTAACCCAGATTATTGCGAACCTAACAAAAGTGTTAAACAACAATTACAAGAAGGCATTTCTCGTTTTTCTAGCAAATACAAAACGCAGCAATATTTAGCTTATTTTCAAGCGTACACAAATACCTACTCAGATTTTGAATCTCTAAAAAAAATGTACGAGGAAGCTTTAAGCGTTCCCAATGTAATTGGATTGGTTATTGGCACCAGACCCGATTGTATTTCTGATGAAGTGATCGATTACTTATCCTTTTTATCAAAAACACATTTTATTTCCCTAGAATTCGGAGTGGAAAGCACTTTAAACAATACTTTAAAGAAAGTAAACAGGTGTCATTCTTATGATGATAGTATTGCTACTTTTAATAAATGTAAAAACAAAGGTTTTCATTTAGGTGCTCATTTAATTATCGGCTTACCAGGAGAAACCAAAGAGGATTTATTAAACCATGCCATTGAAATTTCTAAGTTACCGATAGACACTTTAAAATTACACCATTTGCAGATTGTAAAGAAATCTATCATGGCCTCTCAATACAAACGAAATCCAGAAGATTTTAATCTTTTTACACCTGAGAGTTACATTGCGTTTATAACTCAATTTGTTGCCTTACTTAGGCCAGATATTGTGATAGAACGTTTTATCAGTCAGGCACCAATAGATTTGCTAATTGCACCAAAATGGAACGGACTTAAAAACTTTGAAATGGTTGCTAAAATTGATAAACAAATGGAGTTAGAGAATACTTGGCAAGGGAAAGATTATAATCCTTATCCGAAAAAATTGAATAAAGAAAACACGCTAATTACAGCTTAAAGACAACAAAAAAAAGCTAATTTGGTTTGATTCTAAATTTAGAAAAAACTAACTTCGTTAACTTCTGATATAAAACATTGAAACGATTTGATATCATTAGAGTTAACGAAACCAAAAAATTAGTCTAAAAAAACGAACTTGAGAAAGTTCGTTTTTTATTTATAAATAATTCATAAAAATCTATTCTGCTAAAGCAGCTCTAACATCAACAGCATTTCTATAAATTAAACTTTTGCAACACTTTACTAAATCTAACTTCAATAAATTCGATTGCCTCATTTACAAATCTTATTAACTTATTAATGACATCAAAAATAGAACGGACTTAAAAACTTTAAAAAGATTGCTAAAATGGACAAACATATTGAAACAATTTTACATTATTAGAGTTGTATGTCTTTTCAAAAATTTAAACATCAAAACCATTTTTATTAAAATATTTTATTACATTTGTACTGTAATAAAAAAAAATACAGTATATTTTGATAAAGACAAGATTTTCAATCGCCTTACATATTATGACTTTACTTGCAATGTATAAAGAAGATTGGTTAACATCTACTTTAATAGCTGAGAGCTTAAATATAAATCCGGTATTGGTTAGAAAAGAACTTGCAACACTTAAGGAAGGTGGTTTAATTCAAAGTAAAGAAGGAAAACATGGTGGAATTAACATTCTAAAAGATGCTAACAAAATATATTTATCTGAGATTTTTAATCTTATAAAAGGTGATGATAACGTATTATCACTACTTAAAAATACACCCAACCCTAATTGTAAGGTTGGTAAACAAATAAATACCAGATTAGAATCTTTATTAAATACAATAGATACTGCTATAAGTGAAGAGCTAAAGAAACAAACACTTGAAGAATTTAAAAATCAATTTTGATTTTTTTTAACCATAACTGTAACAAAAATAATTACATTAAATGAATAACAAGAATAAAACAATTAAAATAAATGGTCTAGAGATATTTTATAGAGAAGAAGGCCAGCAAAACAAAGAGACCATACTCCTACTCCACGGCTTTCCATCTTCCTCATACATGTTTAAAGGGTTAATGGAAGAGCTCTCAGAAGATTATCATCTTATTGCTCCAGATTACCCCGGGTTTGGATTAAGCGAGGCGCCAACAACATCTGAGTTTGAATATACTTTTGATAATGTATCCGCAATAATAGAAGAATTTATAGCCACTCTAAAGCTTGATCCTTTTTATTTATTGGTTCAAGATTATGGTGGACCCATCGGATTTAGAATTGCCTCAAAAAAACCAGAATTAATCAAAGGTTTAATAATTCAAAATGCAAATGCCTATATGGAAGGCTTAGGAGAATGGGCTAAAAAAATTGGACAATTTCAAAAAAATAATGATTTAGAAGGCCTTAATAATTTTAAAGGTTATTTAATGTCTCTTGAAGGTCTTAAGGAACAGCATCTTGGAGGATCATCAACACCAGAAAACATTGACCCTTCTTACTATTTAATGGATAACGCTTTTTTAAATAGAACTGGAGCAAAAGAAATACAAACAGCCATGTTTTATAATTATGGCACCAACTTTTCAAAATACTCAGAATGGCAAGATTACTTTAAAACTCATCAGCCTAATACTTTAATTGTATGGGGAGAAAACGATCCGTTTTTTAATAAATCGGGAGGTGATGCTTATGGTAAGGATATTAAAAATATTCAATCTTATTTTTTTAATGGTGGCCATTTCTTATTAGACGAATATGCCGTTGAAGTAGCAGAAAAAATACAAAAATTTATAAAAAATTAAGTACAATTAAATATCATAAAAATGAAAGTAACAATTATTGGAGCTGGTGGAAACATCGGACAAAGAATTACAAAAGAAGCAGCAACAAGAAATCATGAATTACAACTAGTTACCTCAAAAGACAGTCGTTTTTTTGGATTAAATAATGTTAGCATAGAAAAAGCTGACATTTTTGATGTAAACACTCTAGCAGAAATTTTTAAGAGTAGTGACGTTGTTATAAGTGCTTATGCGCCACCGCTAGAAAATACAGACTTAATTATTGATGCTTCTAAGGCACTAGTAGCAGCTGCAAAAAAGGCCAACGTTAGATTAATAGCTGTAGGAGGAGCCGGTAGTTTAAAAGTAAGTGAAGATTTGCTATTAGTAGATACCCCAGAATTTCCAGCAGCTTATAAAGCTGTTGCAGTTTCTCACCAAAAAGCATTGGAAAACATATATCTTAAAGAATCTGTATTAAACTGGACAAACGTTTCACCATCTGCTTATATTTTTGAAGGAGAAAGAACTAATAAATTTAGAGTTGCAGGTGATTACTTGCTCGCTAATGATAAAGGTGAAAGCTCTATTTCTATGGAAGATTTTGCTGTAGGAATTATGAACGAAGTTGAAAAACCTGCTTATAGTAAAAAACGTTTTACAATTGGGTATTAGTATAAAACGACATACAACGATGTCTAAAAATAATAGCGACTTTGGTTCTTAATCAAAGTCGCTATTTTTATGTACACTAAATGAAAAATAAGAAGGTTTGTATTTCATTTTTATTTAACAATACAAGAAAATCAACATCAATAAATTTAAGTATTTTTAAAAGCTTAAAATCAACCCAAATGAAAAAAATACTACTTGTAATTATAGCAACAACTTAAAAACGAGATCTAAATATCATAGAACTTAACGTGATTTATAGTAGAAAAGAGTATGTTTTTTTTCAGCGAAGAGGCCTTAATAACAACGATACGATCCTATAAGATACTTGCTTGTACGGCTATTTCATATCAATATTATTATAATAATTCTTCATCACAAACCAAGCTTTTTTACGTTGTCCTTTATCAGAAATAAGTCCTTTACGATTCCATCCTTCTTGGTTTTTAGGGTGGCATCTATATGGTGAGCGAAAATCGAATAATACCCACGGACTCGTTCCGCTAAGGTTCGGAATGTTTTTGAACATTTCAAGGTTTTTTAAGTATAAATCTTTCTGGTAATCTTCACTCCAAGAATGTGCTTTATCTTTATCGCCTATTTTTCCATATAAACTCTCACAGCCAAACTCTGTCATAATTAGAGGTTTATCAAGAGCTACATTCCATTTTATATTTGATGGGTCGGTTGGCCATGGCATGTACCATCCCATATATTTATTTACTCCTACCACATCAACAATTTTTGAGATATCATCTTTTATATTAAACGTGGAAGTTTCAGGATCATAACGTGGATTGTCAAAAGCAGCTCCAACAAGGCGCGTATCATCTAACTCATGGGCTAGATTAATTAGATCTGTAAGCACTTTATCTCTATAATTACTAGGCTTCGTTTCATTTGCTACACTCCAAATAATAATTCCTGCTCTGTTTTTATCGCGATAAATCATTTCACG
The DNA here is from genome assembly GCF_016858305.2 of Polaribacter sp. Q13. Classification (NCBI taxonomy): domain Bacteria; kingdom Pseudomonadati; phylum Bacteroidota; class Flavobacteriia; order Flavobacteriales; family Flavobacteriaceae; genus Polaribacter; species Polaribacter sp. Q13. The sequence continues at coordinate 3,805,797 of NZ_CP074436.1, read as the reverse complement.
TAGCATATTTATTGCTTTGTCTAGTACAACAGGGTTTTTAAAATCAATTCCTTGCCAAAGAGGAATTTCCTCCCAAATCATCAGTCCTTTTTTTTCTGCCAAGCGGATGATATGTTCGTTTTGAGGATAATGAGCAGTACGTATAAAATTACAACCTAATGCAGTAACTTCTTCTATAATCATAGCTGCATCGGCAGTTGAATAAGCACGTCCTAGGCGTTGTGGTATTTCTTCATGAAAGTTAACCCCTTTAAGGAATACTTTTTCACCGTTTAGAAGAATGTCATCTCCATTTACACTTATATTTCTGAATCCAATTTCATCTTTTACTTGTTCTTTTTGCTCTGAAATAATAGATACATTATACATTTTTGGGGAATCAGGATTCCATAATTTTGGTTTTGCTTTTATTTCAAAAGAAGCATATCCATTATTGTTGGTGCTAACAATTTTTTCAATTTTCAGTTCAGGAATAGAAACGGTTACTTGTTGCGATAATTTTGCTCCATCTAACTGTACATAACCAGAAATTATTTTTTTCTCATTTTTCTTTAATTGTATCTTGTAATCACGAATAAAAGTATCTGGTGTTTGAACAAGAAATACATCTCTTAAAATTCCACCATAATTCCACCAATCGAAATTCATAGCTGGTATCCGATCTTTTTTTCTGTTATTATTTACTTTAACAACAATATCATTTTTGCCTTCCTTCAATAAATCGGTTACTTCAAATTGAAATGGTGTAAAACCTCCTTCATGATTTCCTACTTTTTTTCCATTCAACCAAACAGTTGCTTCGTAACTTACTCCGGCAAAATAAATAAAAGATCGTTTATGGTTTTGTTTGTTTGCTTCAAAATAACGTTGATACCAAATATCTCCTTCATAATATTTTAGCTCTGGGTATTGTGAGTTGAAATCTCCGGGAACATCGAGCCTCATAGCTCCTTCAAATCCATATTCTAAAAACTTAGTGTCCTCTGTAGCAATTTGATTCAGATAAAATTGCTTTTTTTCTCCTCTACTATATTGATCGACTATCGCATTCCATTTTCCGTTTAATAATTTGGTATTGTCTCTGCCATAAGGGTTCATTATAAAGCTTTGAGCATTTAAACCAATAGCAAGTATAAGATAGATGAATGTAATTAAGAATATTTTCATTATGTTAAAAATATTTAATAAACGAATTTACATTATAAATCTAACTCATTAAATTTAATGATCATAAAATGTTGATTTCGGCTTATGGAGGTAGTCCATTAAAAAATACACAGTGTAAACGGCTTATTAAATCAATAAAATTCAAGAAATAGTATAGGCGTTTTTTAGAGCAGATTTACCAATACAAATTAGTATTATTTAATTCTCTCGAATATCTAATTTCTCTACCTTTTATTTGATAAACTCTTCTCTGTTTTTTAAATTGGTAGAAACTGAAGGCTTCAAATTTGCCCTATTTGATGGCTTTAAAATAATCAGCACTAAAAATGACCATATTTTACTAGACTATGCCAAAGGTTATCGTTTGCAGACCGAATTAAATTCGCGTTTAACAGCTTTTTTTTTCAGCGAACGATAGGATATATCAAATAAAGATGTTCTGTATAAGGAATTACTGACTGTATGTCTAAACGCTGATGAAGGGATTAAAAAATTAGTTGATACAAAAGCTCGTAAGCACGCAGAAAAACAATTACAATATTGGAAAAACCAAAAAAATTAGTCTAAAAAAAATAAACTTTCTCAAGTTCTTATTTTTCGCTCTAAATATCTCGTTAAAATTCAATCAATAAAAAGTTAGATCACACTCAGCAAACAGATCTATAAATCTTACGCTGTAAACCTTGCAAGAAAAAAAACAACAAAAGCATTATTTCTATTAAATAATATTCAAAATCCAACACGAAGTTTTAGTGTTTTTCTCATAATATTTAACAACTCAAAAATACCTCTATCATTAAATTTTAGTATTTTTAAAAGCTTAAAATCAACCTATATGAAAAAAATACTACTTGTAATTTTAGCAACAACTTGTTTTTTAAGTTGTAAACAATCAAAAGAAGAAAAAACACCAGAACTTAGCATCAATTATAAAAAAATTGAATTAGAAAACGGTTTAGATGTTGTTTTTCATGTAGATAAATCCGACCCAGTTGTGGCTGTAGAACTAATGGTTCATGTTGGTTCTGCCAGAGAAATTGAAGGTAGAACTGGTTTTGCACATTTATTTGAACATTTATTATTCCTAGAATCTGAAAATTTAGGAAAAGGTGGATTGGATAAAATGAGTGCAAGAATTGGTGGTTCTGGCGCAAACGGATCTACTTCTAGAGACAGAACAAATTACTTACAAACGGTACCAAAAGATGGTTTAGAGAAAATGATTTGGGCAGAAGCCGATAAATTAGGATATTTTATAAACACCGTTACAGACCCGGTTTTAGCAAAAGAAAAACAAGTAGTAAAAAACGAAAAAAGACAAAGTATAGACAACAGACCGTACGGACATAACCAATATGTAATTGGTAAAAACTTATACCCAAAAGACCATCCTTATAACTGGCAAGTTATTGGTTCTTTAGAAGATTTACAAAATGCAACCTTACAAGATGTAAAAGATTTTTATAAGAAATGGTATGTACCTAACAACGCAACTTTAGTATTATCTGGAGATATAGATATTGCACAAGCAACAAAATGGGTTCATAAATATTTTGATGAAATACCAAAAGGAAAAGAAGAAATACCTGCATTAGTTAAAAGACCTGGTGTAGTTAAAGAAACTAAATTTTTATATTACGAAGATAACTTTGCAAGAGTACCACAATTAACAATGGTTTGGCCAACAGTAGCGCAATACAATCCAGATTCTTATGCACTAGATGTATTATCTCAATATTTAACAGATGGTAAATCGGCCCCTCTTAATCAAGTTTTAGTTGATGATTTAAAATTAACATCTAGAACAGGTATGTACAGCAGAAATTCTGAATTGGCAGGAGAAATTCAAATTTCTATACGCGCTTTTAATGATGTAAAATTAGATGATGTAAAAGCTGGAGTTGAAAAAGGATTGGCAAAGTTTGAAACTGAAGGAATATCAGAAAAAGATTTAAATAGAATTAAAGCAGGTCAGGAAACTGATTTTTACGCAAGCCTTTCTAGCGTTTTAGGTAAAGGAACTAACCTTGCATCTTACAATACTTATTTAGGCAACCCTGGCTTTGTTACAGAAGATATTAAAAGAACATTATCCGTTACCACAGAAGATGTAATGCGTGTTTATAATACATACATAAAAAACAAAAATTATATAGCAACAAGTTTTGTTCCTAAAAACAGTACTGAATTAGCATTAACAAATTCTCTATTAGCAAATGTTGTAGAAGAGAAAATTGTAACAGGAGCAGAAGAAAAATTCGATCCTAAAATTGCGGCAACATACGAGAAAACACCTTCTTCTTTTGATAGAACGATAGAACCACCTTACGGAGCAACGCCTTCTTTAGCAGTACCAAAAGTGTATGAAAGTAGTTTAAAGAATGGTTTAAAAATCTTTGGAATTGAAAATGACGAAGTTCCTTTGGTTCGTTTTAATATAACTATTGATGGTGGCCAATTATTAGAATCTATGGATAAATTAGGGGTTGCTAATTTAACTGCGAATCTATTAAACAAAGGAACAAAAAATAAAACTGTAAAAGAATTAGAAGAAGCTATTCAAGAATTAGGTGCTTCTATCTATGTGTCTTCAGATGTTGAAAACATTACCTTAAGCGGAACAACATTAGCCAAAAACTATGATAAAACGTTAGCTTTAGCAGAAGAAATATTATTAGAACCAAGGTTCGATAAAAACGAATTCGATTTATTAAAAAAAGCGACTATTGCTAATTTACGTCAGCAAGAAGCGAGCCCTAATTCTGTAGCTAGAAATGCTTATAACGCGTTAATCTACGGAAAAGACAATATCCGTTCTAAAAACATTTTAGGAACAACAACATCCGTAGAAAAAATAACAATTAACGATTTAAAAGAATATTACAACAATTTTATTTCTCCTTCTGTAGCAAAAATGTTAGTTGTAGGAGATATTTCTAAAGAAAAAGTAATTGCTTCTTTAGGCACTTTAAACACGAATTGGAAAGCAAAAGAAGTTTCAATTCCGGTATATAAAACACCAGAAACACCAACTAAACCTACTGTTTATTTTTATGATATTCCGAATGCAAAACAATCTGTTTTACAATTTGGCGCACCTGCTTTAGCAGCAACAGATAAAGATTTTTACGCTGCTTCAGTTATGAATTACATTCTTGGTGGCGGTGGCTTTGCTTCTCGTTTAACACAAGAATTACGAGAAGGAAAAGGATATACGTACGGAATTCGTTCTGGTTTTTCTGGCACAAAAGCAAAAGGTGCTTTTACCATTTCTAGCGGCGTAAGAAGTAATGTAACTTTAGAATCTGCCCAAGCTGTAAAAAAAATATTAGAAGAATACCCAACTACTTTTTCCGATAAAGATTTAGAAACTACCAAAAGTTTTTTAATTAAAAGTAATGCAAGAGCTTTTGAAACTTCTAGAGCAAAACTAAATATGTTGTCTAATATTAGTGACTATGGCTGGAGTGCAGACTATGTAAAAGACCAAGAAAACACGGTTAATAACATGACCAAAGAGCAAATTACAGCGTTAGCAAACAAATATGTGAATCCTAATAAAATGATCTGGTTGGTTGTGGGTGATGCAGAAACACAATTGGAAAGAATAAAAGAATTAGGGTATGGAAAACCTATTTTACTGAATAAAAGACAAGAAAAAATAAAAAATTAGATATAAAATACTTCCATAAAAAAGCCCCAATTTCAAAATTGAAATTAGGGCTTTTTTTATATTCTTATGCTTTAAATTTTTCAACCAAAAGGCACCATGAGCCGCAACAGATCTATCCTATTTATTACAGCGTTTGTAATATTAGTACTTCTAAGAACCAGATACTTATATAAAAAATAACCTTTTAATTAAGACGTTACATCTCATAGAGAAGTCTTTAAATAGAACTAAAACAATCTAAATTATTAAACATTTACAATTCTTGAAATAACAAAATCAGAGTAAAGTACATAGGTTTTATTAAACTGAGGCCAAGAAATGACTTTAAAGCAAGTTTAACCTTCTCATTAATTCACTTTTATTAGATCTACTAATCGGAATAACACTTTTTTGAATAAGCACACTATTATCTTCTATATCAACAATCTCTGAAATATTAATAATAAATGACCTGTGTATTCTTAAAAATAAAGAAGACGGTAACTTATCTTCTATTTTCTTTAGTGTAGAATGTACTATATAATTTTTCCCTTCTGTTTTAATGCTAATATAATCTCCTTTTGCTTCAACAAAATAGATATCTGGAATATTAATTTTAACAAGCCTTCTTTCTACACTAACATAAATAAAACTAGAATCTTCCTTAGACACATCCTTTAGATTTATAGAATTTTTAATTTCATTTAGGCCCGCTAATTTCTGTAAAGATTTATTAAATCTTTCTTTAGTAATAGGCTTTACTATATAATCAATCACGCAATCATATTCAAATGCTTGTAAAGCAAAATTCATGTCTGAAGTAGTTAAAATAATTTTTGGAGGCGATTTTAACGTTTGTATAAAATCAAAACCAGAAAATGTAGGCATGTGTATATCTAAAAATATTAAATCTACATCATTAGAATTAAGATACTTTACAGCTTCTATAGCAGAACTAAACTCCTCTATTACAGAAACTTCTTTAGAATTACTACATAACTGCTTAATAATTAATCTTGCCGTTGCATCATCATCTATTATTATACCAATCATACTATATTTAAAAAATTATTAGACCTTTAAATATACATGAATTTTGTCTAAAATATTTACAAAATCATTATATAATTCAGTGTTAGTATTTTTTAAATCTTTTTCAAATCTAGAAGCTAATTCTAGCCCTTTTTTCAAACCTAAAATACTAATTTTATGTTTTATCTTGTGAACATTATTTGCAGCCTCTACATATTCTTTTTTAGAAAAATTCTCATTAAAGAGCATATGTTCTTCAGGAAATTCCTTTTTTAACAGCTCAATGATATTTTCTTCAAATTCTAAATCTCCTCCAGAAAGCTCTTTTATATAATTTAAATTTGGGGTCTCCATTTTTGTTAGAATTGTTTTAAAAAAATCTAATTATTATTCATTAAGTTCATTCCTTTTCCAATAATCTAATAATGATTTTACTTTTTCAGAATATTGAGAATATTGTGCTGGTTTTGTAAAATAGCCAGAAATCCCCAAATTATAACAGTCTTGTAATTCTGTACTATCTTCTGAATTAGACATTATGACAACAGGAATATTCTTATACTCGGTATTTGACTTTAATATTCTTAAAAGTTCAAGACCGTTCATTTTAGGCATGTGTAAATCTAAAATAATAATATCGAAAGTTTTACCTTTTGCACTTAAAAAATGTAAAGCTTGTTTTCCATCTACCGCTTCAACTATTGTGCATGAAAAACAAATATCTTTACATACTTTTTTAAACTTAATTCTTTCCAATTCATCGTCATCAATAAGTAATATGGAGAGAGATTTCATTTCTTTTAACTTTTTTTGTTTAGAACTATGTAAAATTGAACTATTAAGAAAGAAATAAAAAATTTGTTAGTTTACATGAAGTAAAAACTCGTTAAATGGTAAAATTTTAGAGTTCAGTTTATTTTTATATGTGTATTTGCCTCTCAATATGTTTATTTAAAGAAATAAATGTTTCAAATTTAACAACTCCTTTAATAACTTTTAACTTACTATTTAACAAATACATTAAATCTTCATTATTTTTACATAATACCTTAATAAAAACTGTAAAACTACCGGTTGTATAATGACATTCTACTACTTCCGAAATTTCTTTAAGTCTTTTGATTACAGATGATAAAATTGCAGAAGTTTCTAAAAAAACCCCTACAAAAGCGATTGTATTATAGCCCAAAGCCTTAGTATTTACCATCATTTGATAACCATCAATTAGTTCTGATTTCTCTAATTTTCTTAACCTTTGATGAATTGCAGCTCCAGAGATACCAACTTCTCTAGCAATACTTAAAATAGGTGTTCTTGCGTCTTTTATTAAACTTCTAATAATTTTTTTATCAATTCCGTCTATTTTCATCTTAAGATCTTTAACTATAAAGATAAAAAAAATAGAGAACACAAATTGTATTCTCTATTTTTATATTAAATTTAAACTAAGGTTTTATATTTTATTTCATTACAAAATCTTCCATAAACTTAGTTGTATAGTTTCCGGCAACATAATCTGGATGATCCATTAATTGTCTATGAAAAGGAATTGTTGTTTTAACGCCTTCTATTACAAATTCATCTAAAGCACGCTTCATTTTATTAATTGCTTCTTCTCTTGTTTGAGCAGTAGTAATTAATTTAGCAATCATAGAATCGTAATTTGGCGGAATCATATACCCTGCATATACATGTGTATCTACTCTTACTCCATGCCCTCCTGGAGAATGGAATGTTGTAATTTTTCCTGGAGCTGGTCTAAAATTATTATAAGGATCCTCTGCGTTAATTCTGCATTCTATAGAGTGCATTTGAGGGAAGTAATTTTTCCCTGAAATTGGCACACCTGCAGCCACTAAAATCTGTTCTCTAATTAAATCGTAATTTACTACTTCTTCTGTAATAGGATGCTCTACTTGTATACGAGTATTCATCTCCATAAAGAAGAAATTTCTATGTTTATCAACAAGAAATTCTACGGTTCCGGCACCTTCATACTTAATAAATTCTGCCGCTTTAACAGCTGCAGCACCCATTTTCTTTCTTAATGCATCCGTCATAAAAGGAGAAGGAGTTTCTTCTGTCAATTTTTGATGACGACGTTGAACAGAACAGTCTCTTTCTGATAAATGACATGCTTTTCCGTAAGAATCTCCAACAATCTGAATTTCTATATGTCTTGGCTCTTCAATAAGCTTCTCCATATACATATCATCATTACCAAAAGCTGCTTTAGATTCATATCTTGCAGCATCCCAAGCATCTCTTAATTCATCGGCTTTCCAAACAGCACGCATTCCTTTACCTCCACCTCCTGCAGAAGCTTTTAGCATTACGGGATACCCGGTTTCAATAGCTATTTTTTCACAATCTTCAAAGGTTTCAATAACACCTTCACTTCCTGGAACACAAGGTACACCTGCAGCAATCATAGTAGATTTAGCGTTTGCTTTATCTCCCATTTGATCAATCATATCTCCTGTTGCTCCAATAAATTTAATATTATGCTCTTCACATAATTTAGAAAATTTAGCATTCTCAGATAAAAATCCGTAACCTGGGTGAATTGCATCTGCATTCGTTATTTCTGCAGCAGCAATAATATTAGACATTTTTAAGTAAGATTCTGAACTTGGTGCTGGACCAATACAAACTGCTTCATCAGCAAACCTTACATGTAAACTTTCTGCATCTGCAGTAGAATATACTGCAACAGTTTTAATGCCCATTTCTTTACAGGTTCTAATAACACGAAGTGCTATTTCTCCTCTATTGGCAATTAATATTTTTTTAAACATAATTTAAGAGTTATAAGTTATAAGTTATAAGATTTGAGTTAGAAAGTCTAAAATCTAAACTCAAAAATCTAAACTCTTTCTATTACGATGGGTCTACTAAAAATAATGGTTGATCAAACTCTACAGGAGAAGAATCATCAACTAATACTTTAACAATTTTACCAGAAACTTCAGACTCTATCTCATTAAATAATTTCATAGCTTCAATTACACAAACAGTATCTCCTATAGAAATATCAGTTCCTACTTCAACAAAATTAGATTTATCTGGAGATGGTCTTCTGTAAAATGTTCCAATAATAGGAGACTTTACAGTAATATATTTAGAATCTTCACTTTCTGCTTGTACAGCTGCTTCTGAAGTAGCAACTGGTTGCGCTGCAATAGGAGCTGCTACTTGAGGCATACCTGCCATTGGAGCTGCTTGTAAAATTGTTGTTTCTGTTTTTCCAGAACCAGTTCTAATCGTAATCTTTACATCTTCCATTTCTAACTTTACCTCGCTAGCGCCAGATTTAGCTACAAATTTTATAAGATTTTGAATCTCTTTAATATCCATACTCATAATTGTTTAGTTATTGTATTTATGAATTATACGCCCATTTTACGTAAGCTGCTCCCCATGTGAAACCGCCACCAAATGCCGCAAAAATTAAATTATCTCCTTTTTTTAATTGACTTTCATAATCTGCCAGTAAAAGAGGTATAGTTGCAGATGTAGTATTCCCATATTTTTGAATATTCATCATTACTTTCTCTAATGGCATTTCTATCCTTTTAGCAATTGCTTCAAGAATTCTTTTATTAGCTTGATGAGCAACTAACCATTGAACATCTTTTTCTATAAGATTATTTCTAGTTAACACTTTTTTTGCAACATCTGCCATACTAGAAACGGCATATTTAAAAACAGTTTTACCTTCCTGATACACAAAATGTTTATCTCCTTCCACTGTCTCTTTGGTTGTTGGCATTACAGAACCACCTGCTTCTACTCTTAAAAAGTCTCTTCCTACACCATCACTTCTTAAATATTCATCTTGCAAACCTAATTCCTCATAATTAGGTTCAAACAATGCAGCTCCTGCTCCATCTCCAAAAATAATACAGGTTGCCCTGTCTTTATAATCTATAATCGAAGACATTTTATCTGCCCCTATTAATAGCACTTTTTTATATCTACCAGACTCTATATAACTTGCGGCAGTAGACATACCGTACAAAAAACTAGAACATGCAGCTAACAAATCATAACCAAAAGCATTTATTGCTCCTATTTCTGACGCAACATAAGCTGCTGTAGATGCTATAGGTAAGTCTGGTGTTGCAGTACCAACAATAATTAGGTCTATTTCTGCTGGGTTTACTTTTGATTTTTCTAGTAATTCTTCTGCGGCTTTTATAGCCATGTATGAAGTACCTAAACCTTCTCCTTTTAAAATTCTTCTTTCTTTAATCCCTGTTCTACTGGTAATCCACTCATCATTTGTTTCTACCATGGTTTCTAACTCTTTATTAGTTAGAACATATTCAGGAACATATTTCCCTACTGCTGTAATTGCTGCAGTGATTTTTGTCATAATTTTAGTTGTTTTCCATGTGGTTAGGAAAATCAAAAGTAGTGATTTTTATTTCACTTTTTAAAGTATTAATTATCAAAAGAAGTGATTTTTACTTTAAAAACGCAAAAAAACCCTCATTTAATGAGGGTTTTTATTCAAAAACTTTTAATTCTTATGCTTCAATTGCTGATGCCGATTCTAATACTACTTGTCCTCTGTAGTATAATTTACCTTCATGCCAGTGAGCTCTGTGGTATAAATGCGACTCTCCTGTTGTTGGATCTGTTGCTATTTGTTGAGAAGCGGCTTTATAATGCGTTCTCCTTTTGTCTCTTCTAGTTTTAGATATCTTTCTTTTAGGATGTGCCATTTTATGTATTTTTTTCTGTTATTAAATTCTTTAATTTATCCCACCTTGGGTCTGTCTCTTCAACAGTCTTTACTTCTTTTATTTCTAATTCTCTTAACTTATTTAATGCTTCAGAGTCCATTGTTCCGTCTAATACTTTTGGATGAACCCTTTTATTTGGAACTGATAATACAATCATTTCATAAATAAACTGAGCTACACTAAACTCATACGCCTCATGAGGTAAGATTAAAATCTCCTCATTTTCATCATTAAATTCTGGTCCGAAGTTTACAACTAAAGGTAAAACTGCTTGAACATCTTGTTTATAAAGTTCATTAGAAACATCACAGGGCACCTCTACATAACCATTGGCAGTAAAAGTTAACTCTAATAATGTACTCTTCTTTATAAAATCTAATGAGATTTTAATTGATGAACTTTCATATTCATCAAAATTAAAGGCGTCAAAGAACGTATTATCAATTTCATATTCAAACAAATGACTTCCTTCTTTTAATCCTACAAACGGTATGTTGAATTCCTTTAAGTATTTCATTTCCAAATATCAGTTGAGGGTGCAAAGATATAAAAAATTCTTATTTTACACTGTTTTCTTTTAAAAGTTTTTTATTTTACTAAAAGAGGACTTTTTGTAAGCTCTTTATATTCTTTTCTTGTCTTATAAATTTCAATTGCAGTAAACAATGCTTCTTTAAAAGAAGATGCATTTGCTATGTTTTTACCAGCAATATCAAAGCCTGTACCGTGATCTGGTGATGTTCTAATCTCACTTAAACCTGCCGTATAATTTACTCCACTACCAAAAGACAACGCTTTAAATGGCGCCAAACCTTGGTCGTGATAAGTTGCTAAAACACCATCAAACTGCTTATATGTTTCAGAACCAAAGAATCCATCTGCTGCATAAGGTCCAAAAACCAACTTACCAGATTCTTTTATTTCATCTATAGTCGGCTTTATAATCTCATCATCTTCAACACCAATAACTCCCTTATCTCCACAATGTGGATTTAATGATAAAACTGCTATTTTTGGTTTATTGATACCAAAATCTTGTACCAACGAAGCATACATTGTTCCTACTTTTTCTTTAATTAATGCCGGACTAATGGACTCTGCTACTTTAGAGATAGGAATATGCCCAGTAATTAACCCAATTCGTAATGCATCTGTCATTAAAATCATCAAACTCTTTCCTTCTAGTTTATCTTCTAAGTATTCAGTATGTCCCGGAAAATTAAAAGTATCAGATTGTATGGTTTCTTTATTAATTGGTGCAGTTACTAAAACATCTATCTTTTTTTCTTTTAAATAAGTCGTTGCTGCCTCTAATGATTTTGCTGCATACTCACCAGATTCTTTCGTTTCCTTCCCTAATTCAATAGAAACATCTTCTTTCCAAATATTTAGTATATTAATCTTATTATGATTAATTTGATTTAAAGAAGTTATTCCATGAACAGGAGTCTCTGATTTTAATGCTTTTTTATGATAAGAAACTACTTTTGTACTTCCAAAAATAACAGGTGTACAAAAATCTAGCATTCTTTTATCTTGAAAAGTTTTTAGAATTACTTCTAAACCTATTCCATTTAAATCTCCTATTGAAATACCAACTATAATTTTATCAGATTTATCCATAGTAACTCTTCTATTATTCCTATTTTTGAATACCACAAAAGTAACTAAAATTTATAAATATGTTTACCGGAATTATAGAAACACTTGGTACAATAACAAATATCACAAAAGAACAAGACAATATTCATCTAACTGTGAAAAGTAATTTTACTAATGAATTAAAAATAGATCAAAGCGTAGCGCATAATGGTGTATGTTTAACTGTTGTAAATATTAAAAATGACACATACACAGTTACCGCAATTAAAGAAACTTTAAACAAAACAAATATTGGTCGTTTAAATGTAAATGATTCTGTAAACTTAGAAAGAGGAATGAAGCTAGGTGATCGATTAGATGGACATATAGTGCAAGGCCACGTAGACCAAACTGCAACTTGCATTAATATTAAAAAAGATAATGGAAGTACTATTTTTACTTTTAAATACGATGCTGGCACTAATAATATTACCATAGAAAAAGGTTCTATTACTATAAATGGAGTAAGCTTAACGGTTGTTAACTCTAAAAAAGATGAATTTAGTGTTGCTATAATACCATATACGACAGAAAACACAACCTTTAAGTATTTAAAACTTAATGATTGTGTAAATCTCGAATTTGATGTTATTGGAAAATACGTTAGTAAACTAACTAATTCTTAACCTTCTTTACTCCGTAAATAATTCCAGAAACTACTAAAAAGATCAAACCTCCGTCAATAGCCAAACCAGGTGGTGGCGGTGGTCCTGCAGGTCTTGGAACATTTTGTGCGTTAACTATATACGTAAGTGCTAGCATTATTATTAATGCAAAGTATTTTTTATTTTTCATTTTATATCCCCCCAGATTAAAATTTTAATATTAAATAATTTTATTAGATAAAAAATCTATATATCATAAACAATCTAAAAACAAAGCTTATTTGTTATAACTAAACAAATCAACCTCTTTTCTAACTACTTACTAAAATAGGATATAAAAATTTTCTCGGCAAATATAGATACTTTTATTTATTAATTGTAATTTTTAGCATCCGTTTTAAAAATAATTTGATTTCCTATCAATAATCTAATCATCATAAAAATCTAATTAATTTTAAAATAAGCTTCAATGATAGGGTTCGGATTATCTCATTTTAATAATTCGCATATCCCCCCAAGCCCTTCATCTTAAATTTATACTTTTATTAATTTTAATATACTTAGATAACTTCATCCAAAATATTTAGAATAATTCTTAGTTTTTAACCAAACTAATTCATGCTCATTAATAATTAATTAAAGTAAATCACAATCTCTCAATTTCAATATTTATTAAAACCTTTTCTTTTTAAACAGCAGTAACATTTTATTTAGTATTAGACTAATTTCTTTTTCTAACTTATTATATAGTAAATAACCGTTATTTAAATATTTTTTTAAAACAAAAAAAAGCCTCTACATTTCTGTAAAGGCTTGTTGTTACTAGTGGTCCCACTTGGGCTCGAACCAAGGACCCTCTGATTATGAGTCAGATGCTCTAACCAGCTGAGCTATGGGACCGAATAATTGGCTGCAAAGGTACTCTTTATTTTGAATAATCAACAAACTTTTTAAAAAAAAATTAATTAAACTGATCTATTCATTAACCAAAGTCCAAAATTCCTTAAACTAACCTTACTTTCTTCAGAAATATTCATGCAAGATAAAGTCTCAAAAGCTCTTTCTGTATAATCCTGAATCTGTTCTTTTATTAAAATAGGAATATCATTTAAATCAAAAATACGACTTACCTCCGTAATTTTAGTTGAATTATCATCTAATTTACGGCTATAAAAATATTCCAATTTCTTACAATCATGCTCATTTGCAACCTCTAATGACTTTAAATAAAGATAAGTTTTCTTATTTTCAATAATATCCCCTCCTACTTGTTTTCCAAAAGTTTCGGGATCACCAAAAGTATCTAAATAATCATCTTGTAACTGAAAGGCCAATCCTAAATTTAGTCCAAAATCATATATTAAGTTTGCATTTTCATCACTAGTTTCTGCAACTATTGCACCCATTTTTAATGCCGCTGCAACCAAAACTGAAGTTTTTAAACGAATCATATTAATATACTCATCGATAGTTACATCATTTCTAGTTTCAAAATCGACATCTAATTGCTGTCCATCACAAACCTCTAAAGCTGTTTTGCTAAATAGTTTTGCTAATTTCTGAAAAACAATAGGTTCATAATTCTCAAAATACTGATATGCTAATATCAACATGGCATCTCCAGAAAGAATTCCCGTATTGATATCCCATTTTTCATGCACTGTAGCCTTACCTCTTCTTAAAGGTGCATCATCCATAATATCATCATGAATTAAGGTGAAATTATGAAAAACTTCTACAGCCAAAGCTGCTGGCATTGCTTTTTCATATCCTCCAGAAAAAATATCTGCTGCCATTAGCGTTAAAATAGGACGCATTCGTTTACCTCCTAATTTTATAATATAATCTATGGGCTCATATAAATTTTTAGGTTCATTAACCCACTTTTTAGATTCTAAATAATCAATAAAATCTTTCTGATAATGTAAAATGTCCAAATCTGTAATTTTTTGTAAAAATAACGTAAAGAAATTTTATTTTTTAATTCCACTGTAGAAAAATTACTAAAACTTTGGAAACTTTTTTTGTTTCCAAAGTTTCCTTTTATATATTTGCACCCGAATATTATTTTTTTTATAAAATTCAATATTTAGATTCCCGTGTTCACGGGAATGACAATTTCAGAGGAAACCTTTAGAAAAACTAAAGGAAACTTTTTTAAATTATGAGAGAAAAAATTTTAGAAAAATCAAATGAACTCTTTTTAAACTTAGGTTTTAAAAGTGTTACTATGGATGAAATAGCAGAGGCTCTTGGGGTTTCAAAAAAAACCATTTACAAGTATTTTAAAAACAAAACCGAACTTGTTACCGCTGTAACACACGCTATGTTTGATAAAATATGTTGTGGTATTAATGGCGTTTGCAAATTAGAATTAAATGCAATACATGAACTTTTTTCTATAAAAAGATTGATTTTGGAAAATTTAAAGGATGAAAAATCATCACCACAATATCAACTTCAAAAATATTACCCTAAAATTTATGCCTCTTTAAAACAAAAACAATTTCATGTAATGCAAGATTGCGTTATCAATAACCTAGAAAAAGGAATAAAAACCAACTTATACAGAGAAACAATAGATTTAGAATTTATCTCTAGAATATATTATAATGGAATGATCGGAATTAAAGATAAAGATCTATTTCCTTTAACAAATTATTCTATGAACACCTTAATGACCAATTACTTAGAATATCATTTAAGAGGAATTTGTACTGAAAAAGGAATACAACAATTAGAAAACCAATTAAAACTGAAATAAAGAACACATGAAAAAAATAATTATGGTATGTTTAAGTACCTGTTTTTTCTTAGTTACAAACGCACAAGAAAAAACAATGAAATTATCTTTAAAAGAAGCTATAGACTTTGCAATAGAGCATAGTTACAATACCAAAGCATCTAAAAATGATATAAAAATTGCAGACAAAAAAGTTTGGGAAACAACCGCTACTGGGTTGCCTCAAATTTCAGGAACTGTAGATTATACAAATTGGCTTAAACAACAAGTATCGTTGTTACCTGCCGAATTAGTTGGAGGAGCTGCAGGCACCTTTACCCCTGTAACTTTTAGTCCAAAACAAAACATTGGTGCATCTGTAACCTTAAAGCAATTATTATTTGATGGTTCTTATTTGGTAGGATTACAAGCATCTAAAACATATTTAAAAATTTCTAAACAAGCCAATGAAAAAACAGAGCTCCTAACCAGAGAAGCTATTATAAATGCTTACGGAAATGTTTTAGTGGTAGAAAACAGCATTACCATATTAGAAGGAAATATAAGAATTCTTGAAAAAAATTTAAGTGATGCTAAAAAAATCTATGAAAATGGTTTTAATGAAGAGGAAGATGTAGAACAACTACAAATTACATTAGGAAATCTAAAAAGTCAGCTTAATAGTGTTAAGAGAATGAAAGACATTGCTTACAAGATGCTAAATCTTTCTCTAGGAAACCCTATTGAAACACAACTTGTATTAACAGATTCTTTAGACTCTTTAGCGGAGAAAAACATTAACTTAGGTTTAATTGCTGATGATTTTAAAGTGGATAAACATATCGATTTTAAAATTGCACAAAACGATAGAGAATCTAAACGCTTACTTGTAAAATTAGAAAAAAGTAAAGCTTTACCAAGTTTATCTGCCTATGTAAATTACGGAGCACAAGCATACTCTAGCGACTTTTCTTTTTTTAAATCAGATCAAAGCTGGTACAACTCTTCTTTATTAGGTGTTAGTTTAAACATCCCTATATTTAGTAGTTTACAAAGAAGTTCTAAAACTGCACAAGCAAAAATCGACTTAGAAACAGCAGATATTAGATTAGAAGAAACCAAACAACGCTTAACCTTATTGGCAGAAAAAGCAAAAAGCGAGTATCAATTAAGCATCGAAAACTACGCAACAGCAAAGAAAAATGTTGGCTTAGCAGAAAGAATAGAAAAAAAGCAACGAATTAAATTCTTCGAAGGAATTTCTACTAGCTTCGATTTACTGCAAGCACAAAACCAACTATACACACAACAACAAACCTACATACAATCTATGTTAGATGTAATTGCTAAAAAAGCAACTTTAGAAAACGCATTAAACACCCCAATCAAATAACAACCAGGCATGAAAAAAATATATTTATTATTAGTAATTACACTTGTTTTAAACTCTTGTGGAGAGAAAAAAACAACCTCTGTTGCAGATTTAGTTGCCACAGGAAACTTACAAGAATTAACAGCAAAAAAGAAAGAAATTACCGCTAATTTAGAAAAAATAAATACCGAATTAGAAACTATAAACGAAGCCATTTCTAAAAAAGATACCTTAAAAAAACTTCCTTTAATTACTACTATTACAGTAAAAGAAGAAGTTTTTAATCACTATTTAGAAATTCAAGGAAATGTAAAAACAAAACAGAATATTTTAATTTACCCAGAAATGGCGGGAATTTTAAAAACAGTTTATGTTAAAGAAGGTCAAAAAGTTACTAAAGGTCAATTATTAGCAACTATAGATGATGGTGGATTAAGCAATCAGGTAGCTCAATTAGCAGCTACAACTCAATTAGCCAAAACTACATTTGAACGTCAAAAACGTTTATGGGATCAAAAAATAGGCTCAGAAATTCAATTTTTACAAGCAAAAACAAGCTATGAATCACAAAGAAACTCTTTAAAACAACTTAAAAGTCAGCAATCTAAATCTTCTATCAGAGCACCTTTTTCTGGTGTTATTGATGATGTAATAAAAGAAAAAGGAACTGTAATTGCTCCTGGTCAAGGGTCTGAAGTTTTTAGAATTGTAAACCTTAACAACATGTATGTAGAGGCAGAAGTACCAGAAAGATATATTACAAGCATTCAAAAAAACAAAGAGGTAAAAATAGAATTCCCTGTATTAGGTACAAGTGTAAATAGCTCAATAAGACAAGTTGGTAGTTTTATCAACCCAAATAATAGATCTTTTAAAATTGAAGTTCCTGTTGCTAATAAAAGTGGAAATGTAAAACCAAACTTAACGGCAAAACTTCAAATTAATGATTATACAGATGCTACCTCTATTTTAATTCCGCAAAGTATTATTTCTGAAAATGCAAATGGAGAACAATTTGTATATGTTATTAAAGGAAAAAATTCTGATAATGAAGCTATCGCAGAAAGAGTTGTTATTAAAACAGGAAAAACACAAGGAAATTTTATTGAAGTTTTAGAAAACTTACCTGTTGGATCGGAAATAATTAAAGAAGGTGCTCGTAGTGTAAACAACGGACAAACAGTAAAAGTTATCAATAAATAAAAAGAATAGCGATGACAAAACAAAGAAAACAAGTAGATAAAGAATTTAAATTATCTTCTTGGGCAATTCATAATAAAACTACCATTTACGTAATAATGGCTGTGTTATTTTTCTATGGTATTACTGCTTATTTAAGCATGGCTAGAGAGAATTTTCCGGAAGTAAAAGAAACCAAAATTTACATTAGTACCATCTACCCTGGTAATACAGCTGAAGACATAGAGAAACTAATTACAGACCCCCTAGAAGACGAAGTAAAAACAATTAGTAATGTTATAGAAGTTACCTCAACATCTCAAGAAGATTACTCAATGGTTGTTGTAGAGTTTGATGAAAACATCTCTGTAGAACTTGCTAAACAAAAGATTAAAGACGAAATAGCAACAGAAACAGCTAGTGAAGATTGGCCTACTTTTAACGGGGCTAAAATAGAACCCAATGTATTTGATTTAAGCTTATCTGAAGAAGTAGCAATTTTAAATATTAACATTTCTGGTGATTACCCTGTTCATAAACTAAAAGAATTTGGTGAATATTTACAAGACGAAATAGAAGATTTAGCAGAAATTAAGAAAGTAGATATTCGTGGAGCCCAAGAAAAAGAAGTTGAAGTTGCCGTAGATATTTATAAAATGATGGCTGCAAAAGTAAGTTTTAATGATATTACTTCTGCTATTAGCAACGGAAACGTAACCATGTCTGCAGGTAACTTTATTACAAGCGGACAAAGAAGAACGGTTAGAATTATTGGTGAAATTGATAAACCTGCTGCCTTAGAAGATTTTGTAATTAAATCTGAATTTAACAATCCTATTTACCTAAAAGATGTAGCAACCGTTGCCTTTAAAGACAAAGACAAAACAACTTTTGCTAGAGAAAACGGAAAAGAGGTTGTAATGCTAGATGTTAAAAAAAGAGCAGGGAAAAATATGGTTGCAGCTTCAGAACAAATACAAGTAATTGTTGCTGATGCCATTGCTAATTATTTTCCAAAAGACTTAAAAGTAACTATTACAAACGATCAATCTAACAAAACCATTGGTCAGGTAGACGATTTAGTAAACAACATTATTTTTGGAGTTTTCTTAGTTGTTACGGTTTTAATGTTCTTCTTAGGGTTTAAAAATGCCGTTTTTGTTGGTTTTGCAATACCAATGTCTATGTTTATGTCTTTAATGATTTTAAACTTATTAGGTTACACCATGAATACCATGATTCTTTTTGGATTAATTATGGGACTTGGAATGTTGGTAGATAACGGAATTGTTGTCGTAGAAAACGTGTATCGTTTAATGGACGAGGAAGGAATGGGCAGAATTGAAGCTGCAAAAAAAGGAATTAGCGAAATTGCATATCCTATTATTATTTCTACCGCTACAACGGTAGCCGCATTTATTCCTTTAGGTCTTTGGCCCGGAGTTATGGGTGACTTTATGGTGTTATTACCTATAACTTTATCTACCGTTTTAGGTTCTTCTTTATTAGTTGCCATTTTCTTTAACTCTGTATTGGTTTCTCAATTTATGAGTGTAGAAGATGTAGATATGCCTATTAAAAAGATAGCAATTCTTACCGGTGTAATGACCGTTTTAGGAATTATTGTTTTAATTACCGGAGGTGCTTACGCAGCTCTTGGATCTTTAATGATATTTACCGCAATTATGCTTTGGGTGTATCGTTTATTCTTAAGAGACTGGGCAAATAGTTTTCAAAATAAAGTATTACCGGTCTTAGAAAGATGGTATGAAAGTAGTTTAAGATTCTCTTTAACAGGTAAAACACCATACTTTTTAGTTATTGGAACTACCCTTTTATTATTAGCTTCTTTTATTGCCTTCGGATGGTCTTTAGGTACACAAAGAACTAAAGTAGAATTTTTCCCAGACAATAAACCAAATCAAATAATTGTTTATATAGAATACCCAGAAGGAACAGATATTCAAAAAACAAATGACATTACTAAACTAATCGAGAAGAAAGTAGAAACCGTTTTGTATAGTGATGAATATATGGATGGTGACTATAACTTTATGGTAGAAAGTTTGATTTCTCAAGTTGGTGAAGGTGCAGGAAACCCACAAACAGATGGAGGTTCTGCTGCAGAAATGCCACATAAAGGAAAAGTAAAAGCCTCTATGAGAGAATACAAATATAGAAGAGGTTTAGATAGTGAATTAATGCGTCAGAAATTACAAACTGCTTTGGTTGGTATTTATCCGGGAGTTTTAATTTCTGTTGAAAAAGATGCTAACGGACCACCAGCAGGTTCTCCTATTAATATTGAAATTGAAGGTGATGATTATGCTGAATTAATTCATGTTGCTCAAAGAATGCGCGATTTTATCAATACAAAAAGTATTTCTGGTATAGATGAATTAAAGATTGATGTAAACAGAGACAAACCAGGAATGGAAGTTTTAGTTGACAGAAAAAAAGCGGGTGAATTAGGGGTTTCTACGGGTCAAGTAGGACAACAATTAAGAGCTTCCATTTTTGGAAACAAAGCAGGCGTTTACAAAGAAGATGGAGATGATTATGATATTTATGTTCGTTTTAATAAAGAAGATAGGTATAACACAAGCGCACTCTTTAATCAGAATATTATTTTTAGAGACATGGCTTCTGGTAAAGTAAAAGAAATTCCGGTTTCTACGGTGGCAACACAAAAAAACAATTCTGGTTTTAGCGCTATTAAACATAAGGATATTAAAAGAGTGGTAACCGTTTACTCTGCATTAACTCCGGGAGAAACAGATGCTGCTGCTGTTGTTGGTAAAATTCAAAATGAAATGAAAAATTTCAAGAATTTACCTAAAGGAATTAAAATTGATTATACCGGTCAGATTGAAGAACAAAACAAACAAATGCAATTTTTAGTAGGCGCATTTTTTACAGGTTTGGCTTTAATTTTCTTTATTCTAATTTTCCAATTTAACTCGGTTTCTAAACCAGCAATTATAATGATTGCTATTTTCTTAAGCTTTATTGGCGTTTTTGGAGGAATCGTTATTTCTGGAAGTTCTTTTGTAATTATGATGACCATGATGGGTATTATTTCATTGGCCGGAATTGTAGTAAATAATGGTGTGGTACTATTAGATTACGCGCAATTATTAATAGACCGAAAGAAAGGTGAATTAGAAATAGACCATGAAGATTATTTAGACAAAGAAACTTTATATGAAGCTATTGTAAAAGCTGGTGGCGCACGTTTAAGACCCGTTTTATTAACCGCAATTACAACCATTTTAGGTTTAATTCCTTTAGCAATTGGTTTAAACATTAACTTCTTTACTTTATTTTCAGAATACAATCCGCATATTTATTTTGGAGGAGATAACGTTGCTTTCTGGGGACCGTTAGCTTGGACCGTTATTTACGGTCTACTAATAGCAACCTTTTTAACATTAATTATAGTACCTGTTTTATTCTTCTTAATTACGTTATTTAAAATGTGGTTAAAAAGTAAAATAGCTCCTAAAAAAGTAATTTTGTAAAAAGAATTAAATATATTTTAATATTAAAGGGATGAAATTATTTAAATTTCATCCCTTTTTGTATTTTCGAACCAATGATAAAAAAGAAATCTTTTACGGTTGATGAACTAAAACGAAAACTAGAGAATTATTGCGTTTATCAAGATAGATGCCACAAGGAAGTAGAGCAAAAAATGCGCGAATACAACTTGATTCCTGAGGCTAGAGAAATGATTCTTTTAAGTTTAATGAAAGATAATTTTTTAAATGAAGAACGTTTTGCTAAAAGTTATGCAAGAGGAAAATTTAGAATTAAATCTTGGGGAAAACAACGTATTGTAAGAGAATTGAAGTTTAGAGATATTTCTGCTTACAATATTAAAACAGCCCTTAAAGAAATTGATGAGAGTGAATATTTAAAAACTATTTATAGAATTACAGAAAATAGAAATGAAGTAATTACAGAACCGAATATTTACAAAAGAAAACAGAAATTAATTGGGTTTTTAATGCGTAAAGGCTTTGAAAACGAGTTGATTTATAAAGCTGTAAACGAGGTAGTTTCTTAGACACCTATGTTAATCGATTATTTTTCAAAAACACCATAACCATCACTAATTTGTCACTTCGTATTGAGAAATCCCATAATAGTGATACCACAAAACTGAGCCTCAACAATTGTCATCTCGAAGTATTGAGAAATCACATAACAGTGATTACACAAAACCAACAAAACTTTATGTGATTTCTCCCAAAAGGGTCGAAATGACAAAACTGTGTGCGAAAAAACTGAACGCAAAAGAAATCCCAACAATTGTTATTTCGACAAAAGGAGAAATCTCATAACAGTGATAACACAAAACTAAGCCTCAACAATTGTCATTTCGAAGTATTGAGAAATCCCATAACAGTGATAACACAAAACCAACCAAACCTTATGTAATTTCTCCCAAAAAAAGGTCGAAATGACAAAACTGTGTGCGAAAAAACTGAACGCAAAAGAAATCCTAACAATTGTCATTTCCACAAAAGGAGAAATCTCATAACAGTGATAACAAAACACCAACCAAACCTTATGTGATTTGTCTCTACGTTAGAAGAGACAAATTGGGCGGTAAAAACCACTACAAATCTATAACTTAGAAGATGTTACAGACATAGATAAACTCTCATAATAATTTCTTGTAATAACAAAATACTTGCAAAAAAATCTAGCCCTAATTGAAACGGCATCCTTTTTTCTTTTTCTGAAAAAAGATATAGTCTTTCGACACTGCTCAAGATAAATTCCAAGCAGGAAATAGCTTCTAAAGCTATTTATTAAATCTTGTTAAAAAAATAGAATCACTTTTTTTCTTGGCAAAAATAACTGATTGTATATCATCATTCGGAATTTCTACAGACAAAACGTAGTGTCTTATTTTCCATATATTTTGTTTTTTCTCTAAAACTCCAGACCCTCTACAGGTGCCCATCCAAGTAGTTAACAACTCATCGAACCAAACAAAATCTTTAGCATCATTCACATAAACATTTCTTTCTAACGACTTAAAAGACCACGCTTTGCCCTTATCAAAATAAGGTTTACTAAAGTTTGCAAATTGCATTTTACTCCAATTTTCCGTTGCATCTGTTCCAATAAAAACAGAAATGCTATCCATTTTTCCAAAATAACCTTCAAAATCTGCTTCAGAAGCAGCTTTGTGCCAATCATCTAACAAGGTATTCACCTTGGTTTTTATGGATAAAATAGTTTGTGCTGCTTTAATTTCTTTTTTTTCAACACAACTCATAAAAGACACAAAAACTACAAAAACGCTAAAGAAGTTTTTCATCTTTTTTATTTTTCCACTTTTTCTACTTGTTTCTTAATAACACGTAACTTAGGCTTTACCCTAGTCTTTTTTATTGAATCTTCTACGTGCTTTTTTAAGTTAATAGATTTCTTGGATATGCTATCCATTTGTGTAGAATCTATACCAATAAAAGCGAATTCCACATCTATTTCATCTTCAAAACTTTTTTTAGCAAGAATGCTATTAATTTTAGAATTAACAGATGAAAAAGCGGCTATTGTTTTGTCTATTTGTAAATTAACTTCTTCTGACGTAATAGCGGGTATAAAGGTTAAATCTGCCAAACGCAAGGCCTCATTATTTAACACATCTATTCTTGTTTGAAAAGGAGGATTGTTAAAAATTGCTGGTTTTACACTATCCTTTAAACTTATTATTAAATCCCTCAATTCTAAAGCATTACTTAAAGCCTCGTTAGGAGATACTTTTTGAAACTTCTTTATAAAAGAATTTACTGATTTTAATTCTTCCCAATTTTCTACCTCTTTTTTATAAATAGGTTTTACATTTTCTACAGAAATATGCTGTTTAGAAATACTTAATTTAGGTGTTTCTTGGGGTGTTTTAATAGTTTCTTGCTTATTATTACTACAAGAAAATAAAATGACTGATATAAATAAGTAAATAATTTGTTTCACGAGTTTTTATAATAAGTGGTAAAAATACACATTTTAAGAGCATCTGTTATCAATTTAAGAAAATTGTAACACAAGGCCTTATTTATACTAAAAAAATAACTTTGTAAGATATTCTTTTTTTTTCGTCTATTTAAATAAGTAAAAATTAAGACTTTTGTAACAAAGGTTACCAATTGTTTTAAGTAATAAAAATACATTTGTATAAAATATTAGAAGATGAAAAAAATCATTGAAAAAAGTTTAGAGAACGCATTATCATATATAGAGTATAGAGGTTTAGTAAGTAATTTATTAGCAGAAGGAAAAGCTACAGGACCTAATCAATCTGAAGATTTAACAAACTACAGCTTGTTAAACGATAAAAGAATGAAGCGTTTAGATAAAACCATAAAAATATCTGAAGAAACCATTGCAGAAATGCAAGAAATTAATGAACCACAAACTTGGTTGGTTATTGCAGAAGGTTGGTGTGGAGATGCTGCACAAAACCTACCTGTTATAAATAAAATTGCAGAAACAAATGATCTTATTACGCTTAAATTAGCTTTAAGAGATGAGAATGAAGATTTAATGAACCTGTTTTTAACCAATGGCGGTAAATCCATACCAAAATTAATTGCTTTAGATAAAAATAATAACGTAATAAATACTTGGGGACCTAGGCCTAGTGAGGCTACTAAAATGGTTGCAGACTATAAAGCAGAACATGGTGTTATAGATGCACAGTTTAAACAAGACTTACAAGTTTGGTATAACAAAAATAAAGGACAAAGTTTACAAGAAGATTTTATCAAACTTTTTAAAAAGTCCTTAGCATAAGAGTTCTAATTAAAAATCAAAATAAATTTAAAACCGCAAATTAATAAATTGATTTGCGGTTTTTCTTTTCTGTATCTTTGCAGCGAAAATTATATAAAAATGTTTGTAGATTATTCCACAATTACCGAAAACGCAAAAGTTTGGGTATACCCTTCTAGCAGAAAATTCTATCCTAATGAAATTGAAGGAATTGAAAGCAAAGTAAAAGAATTTCTAGAAAACTGGAAATCTGACGACGAAAATTTTAAAGTTTCGTACAAATTTCTTTACAACCGTTTTATTGTACTATTTGCTGATAGTGAAAATTCTAATTTAACAAATGCAGATGTTGATGCTTCTGTTTCTTTTATTTTGGGTTTACAACAAGAATATGAAGTAGAATTGTTAGACAAAATGAATGCTTGTTTTAAACAAGGAGAATTTGTGCAATACAAAGATTTAAAAGACTTTAAAAAACTACTTAAAAACAAAGCTGTAACTGCAAAAAGTATCATTTTTGATAATTTAATTACCACAAAAGTTGACTTTGATAACAATTGGGAAATCCCTATTGAAGAAAGCTGGTATAACAGATATTTATAATATTTTATTTTTCTAAAATCTCGGCAATGTTGGGCTTAAAATAATTAGGCCCTTTTAAAACTTTGCCATCTTCTCTGTAAATAGGTTTACCATCTGCACCTAATTTACTCATATTACTACGTTGAATTTCATTGAAGACTTCTTCTATTTTATCTTGCATTCCATGTTCTATAATTGTTCCACATAAAATATATAACATATCTCCTAGAGCATCTGCAACCTCTACCAAATCATTGTTTTCTGCTGCTTCTATATACTCTTCATTTTCTTCTTTCATTAAATCAAAACGAAGTGTATTTCTATCTTTACCAATATTTGCAATTGGTTCTTGATTCATGTTTAATTTAAAAGCGGTGTGAAATTTAGTTACTGCTGCTATTTTGTTTTTCATTATGTATAAGATTTTTATAATTCTTTTGGTTTAAATTTTGGTTTATGATATTCTGTTTTTAGAAGTTACTCTAAAAACAATGACATTCTTCTTTTAATTTGTAATTTTACAAAATAGAATTTTGTTAATTTTAGTTAGACAATATATAGAATCTTTCTGATAAAATAAAAGCTTCTTGTTTACTATTAACTCACAACTTATAAAGAATACAAATTATGTTTTTAGGTGCTTATTTTACTTCAGGAAGAATCGTTTTTATGATTTTTTTTATCATTGCTTTTACTGCCTTAATGATTTATAGTTACAGAAAAGATATTAAAAATCACAAACGTTATTATAAAGATACCGGAATAAAAGTACTTATGTATGGAGGAATCATTATTGCTGTTTTTATAGCAATCCGCATACTATGGGGACAATAGATTGATTTACAAATATTTGTAATTTATTTTAACTCAAAAAAGCCTTGTTAATCATAAATATTTTATATTTTTGCTGAATTAAAACATATAAAAACGCAGTATTTAAAATATTTATCTGTATTTTTATCAATAGTTAGAATTACATAATCATTTAACCCCCCAACAAATGATACAAAAAAACAAATACAATATTATTGTATTTTTCGGAATATCCTATCAGTTAGCTACTGCAACTCCTGTAGCTATAACGGATAATTACGATATTAAAACATACACTACATTTACTACTAACAATATAGACCTGCTTATTAATCACATAGGCCTAAATAAATTTTTTCAGTCGGTTACTCGTTTTTATTCGAGTTACCCCCGTTTATTATAGACCACAAAAAACAAAAAATATGGCAGTGTTTAAAACAAACCTCTGCCTTTAAATAGTTCATATAAATATTAAAATCATTTAATCCCCCCTACAAATGGTAAACACTAAAAAAAACAAGACTTTTATAATAAATCTAGTATCCTATCTACTAATATTTTTATTATTCCTTTTATTATTCAATAAGTTTGCTGCAGCAAATCCTGAATCAGAAAAGAACAAACATTATACTAAAACCAATACTACTTTAAAGATTGAACCCTTAAATGCATCTGTTAACGATGTAGATTTTGATATAAATTGATTGCCCATAAAAAAAATGACCTGACAACATATAAACTTTTTTATTAAAATCATTTAACGCCCCCTAAGAATGATATCCCCTAAATACAATACCTATAAAATAGTTATATTCTTTCTACTTTTCTATCAATTTACAGCAGCACAAACAGCTCCTATAGCATTAGATGATAGTTATGCTACTAAAACAAATTTAGAACTAAGAATTAACACTCCTGGTTTATTAAGTAATGATACAGACAAAGATGATGATGAACTAGAAGTCATTCGATTTTCTGTGAGCGGTAGTACATATAATGTAGGAAACAGTATTAGTTTACCTGAAGGAACAATTACCATAAATGCTAATGGTAGTTTTGTTTTTATACCTACCATCAATTATAACGACTTTACTATTGTAGTTAACTATACAATTTCTGATGGAACTTTTACAGCATCTGCTAACCTAACTATAAAAATCATTAACTTATATCCGCCAAAGGCACAAAACGACAATTATACAACAGAAACAAATGCAGCATTAAATATTGATGCTCCGGGCATCTTAAATAACGATACTGATAAAGATGAAAACTTTCTAACAATTACAGAATTTAAAATAGATTCCGTTAGTTATAAAGTTGGTGAAAAAGCTAAATTTAATGAAGGATCTATTACCATAAATGCTAATGGTAGTTTTTCTTTTATTCCTACAAAAGATTATAACAAGAGTATTCCTACAATTAATTATACGGTTTCAGACGGAACTTTTACAAGTACAGCTAACCTAACTATAAAAATCATTAACTTATATCCGCCAACCGTACAAAACGACAATTATACAACAGAAACAAATGCAGCATTAAATATTGATGCTCCAGGGATCTTAAATAACGACACAGATAAAGATAAAAACTTTCTAACAATTACAGAATTTAAAATAGATTCCGTTAGTTATAAGGTTGGTGAAAAAGCTAAATTTAATGAAGGGTCTATTACCTTAAATGCAAATGGTAGTTTTTCTTTTACTCCTGCAACAGATTATAACAATAGTATTCCTACAATTAATTATACAGTTTCAGACGGAACTTTTACAAGTACAGCTAACCTAACTATAAAAATCATCAACTTATATCCGCCAGATGCAAAAGATGATTATGATACTGCAAACATAAACACTACTTTAAGTGTTCATAACCCTGGGGTATTAATAAATGATAGTGACCAAGACAATAACGCCTTGTCTATTATTAATTTTATTGTAAACGGCAAAACGTATAACACAGATCAAACAGCT
The DNA here is from genome assembly GCF_016858305.2 of Polaribacter sp. Q13. Lineage (NCBI taxonomy): Bacteria > Pseudomonadati > Bacteroidota > Flavobacteriia > Flavobacteriales > Flavobacteriaceae > Polaribacter > Polaribacter sp. Q13. The sequence goes on along the minus strand of NZ_CP074436.1, from coordinate 3,777,513 downwards.
ACTTTTACAGAAGGAAGTATCTCTTTTAAACCAGATGGTAGCTATTCTTTTATCCCTGCTAAAAACTACACGGGTAATGTTCCTGTAATTAAATACATCATTTCTGATGGAACTTTTACAGATGCTGCTAATTTATATTTAACAGTAGAACATATCACTAACTTATTAAAAATAAAATCTTTATCTAGTTGCAACCAAGGCTACACAGTAGACGGAGTCTATAAAATTAAATATAACATAACGCTTAAAAACACAAGTACAGCTAGAGATTACCATGCAGAAAACCTTATAACCAACATCAATTTAACAAATGATTTAAATGCTATTTATGGAAATACATGTGTTGAAAAAATAGAAGGAGTTACTGTAAGCACCACTTCCGTTCAAGATTTTGTAAACAACCCATATCCTTTAGATTTTGATAATGACGCTATAAATAATGACTTTTTTACTGCTTCATCAAATGAAATTTTTAATAAAAATGCCATAGATAATTTTACTTTATACCCAAGACAATCTATAAATATTCAGTTTTGTGTAACAGTAAACCCTTTTTGTAATGGCAGACCAAACCCTACTCCATCTGGTTCTGGAATCGATTTTAATCATGTTGTAGATGTTACCTCTACCATAGGAAACGATACTGCGAATGTTTTATTAACAGATTTTCATACTACAGAAGCTATTCTAGCTGGAGGTTTATATGTACCAGAGCCTAAACCTAAAGTAAACCCAGACGGAACTTTTGATTACACCAATAGAGTAATCTTAACAAATGAAGGAACTGCTACCGCAAACAATATTAATTACAATATGGGCTTAGGTGATTTTTTAAACAAGTCTATTGTTTTTAAAGAACTTAAAGTTACTCAAATTTCTGGGCCTAATGTTACCGTTAATAATTCCTATAACGGAGACACAAACACTAAATTATTAATGCCAAATAACACTCTTGCTCCAGGAGAAACTGTTATTTTAGAAATCTTTTATTTAACAGAACCTTTTTCTTCTTCTAGAGTAAATAATTTTTATCAATTAAATCGTTCTCAAACTCAAGGCGGTATAGATGGGTTTGATGAAACAACAACTTCTAGTAATAAAAGTTACTCTTTTGTTAATTGGTCAGATAATTTAGGAAATCATTTAGATAGATATTACCCTTCTAATTCACCTACAGCGCCTGTTTCATCATCATTACAATGCAGTTGTTCTGCTTCTAGTATGGTTTTTCTTTTTAATTCTTTTTCTGGAAATACTAAAACAATTTCAGAAGTAAATAAAGTTCCTAATGGAATTTTAGAACACCAAGAAATTACGTTTCAACTTACCGTTAAAAATACTAGTGAAATTGTACAATTAGAAAACTTAAACCTACAAGACGACTTAAATAAAATTTGTGTTGGTAATATTGTTTCTGTTAGCCTTCCTTTTATAGAAAACTCTACAGCAACCACTAACCCAACATTAAACCCGGCATATAACGGAGTTTCAGATATTAATTTTTTTGATGGTACTTCCGGTATATTAATGCAAGGAGAAACAATTACAGTTCAATTTACAGTTGTATTTTATGAAGACTGTATTAACCCCAACACTTCTAGTTTTACAGCAACAGACCCATTAAATGTAATTATAAGTTCTTCTGCTTTTGTACTTGTAAATGCCTCAACGGATACAGATAATGACGGAATTACAAACTTCGTTGATATTGATGATGATAATGATACCATACTAGATATTGATGAATATAACGGATTAAATCCTTTAGATGATCATGACAAAGATTTAACACCTAATTACAGAGATACAGATTACGGAGTTGATGCCAATAATGATGGTATTGTCGATATTTTTGATTTTGATAATGATGGTGTTCCTAATCACTTTGATTTAGATAGTGATAATGATGGAATTTTAGATATTGTAGAAGCAGGAAATAGGGCAGCAGACAAAGACCAATCTGGTACAACCAATAATTTTGTAGGTAATAACGGACTAGATAACACTTTAGAAAACACCGACACTGCAAGTACATCTATTAAATACACTATTCTAAATACAGATGCAAATGGTTCTCCTAACTTTATAGATATTGATGCAGATGCAGATGGTATTGTAGATAATATTGAAGGACAAACTACCGCTACTTATAAAGCCCCTAACGGCATTGTTAATACTTTTGGTATAGACACAGCATACCCAAATGGAATTACTCCAACAGACACAGATCGTGATGGTGATCCTGATTATATTGATTTAAATTCTGATAACGACATTCGTGATGATGCTATTGAAGCTTGGGATGATGATAATGATGGAGTAGCAGAAACTAACCCACTAAATTTAGATAGTGATAATGATGGCTTAGACGACGCTTATGACAATAACAAAATCCTAGTAAACCCAACAAATAATCAAGATCCTACCGATTTTCCAAACAACGATGACCCCGATACAACCGAAAGAGATTGGAGAGAAATTATAGCAATCGACGTACTTATTGATAACGTTTCTGCTATAGAAGGAAAAGTTTTAGAATTCACAATCTTGCTAGTTAAAAAGACTGATCACTCTAAATTGATTCAAAGTGCATCACCAATTACAATTAGTTTTACAACAGAAGACGGTACTGAAACCGCAAACAAATACAATATAGCAATCGCCCCTTATGATTATGAGCAAGTAACATCAAAAATGTTAAAGATACCTGCTTTTACAGATACAAAAACATTTACCATAACCTCTTTAGATGACAATATTGATGAATTAGAGGAATTATTTACTTTAAACGGAAAAATAATCTCTAACAATACCATTAACACAGAAATAAGTGGTGTTGGTACTATTTTAGATGATGATGATGCTCCATCTATAAGTATGAATGATTCCGAAAATAAGGAAGGTGAAGATTTAGAACACACAATTAAACTAAGTCATCCATCTTCTAGACCTATTTACATAGATATCCATACAACCGACGGAACCGCAATTAGTCCAGAAGATTACCCAAGTTCTTATAAATCTGTATCTATTAACGAAACGACAGATCCTGAGAATGCGAATACAGAAACTACGTTTAACATTTCTACATATGTAGACAACATAAACGAACCAGATGAGTTTATAAATGTTTTAGGAGTTGTAGCTTCTTCACCTATAGGAACCCAAGATTTAACAAAAACCGGAACCATTTTAGATATTAATCAAGAACCCCAAATTATAATAGATGATGTAACAGTTATTGAGGGAGCTACTTTGGTATTTACAATTTCTCTTATAAATCCAGATTCTGATGAACCAATGCAAAACTCTTTACCAATCAATTTTAATTTGCAATCGGTTAATGAAACAGCAAGTGATTTAGAAGATTTTAAAATGTTATTTACCAACGCTACAATCCCTGCATTTTCTACATCTATAACCCAAAAGATACAAACCATAGATGACTCTTTAAATGAAGATACAGAAACCATGCGACTACAAGTAAGCATAACATCTACAGATGTCTCTAATATTTCATCAACCATATTTGGAACTGGAACTATAAAAGATAATGATTATCCAAACCTATTTTCGCCAAATGGCGATGGAAAAAGTGACACTTTTGAAATTGCGGGTATTGAAGAGTATCCTAACTTTAAAATAATCATTATGGATCGTTGGGGAGGTCAAGTATTTAATTATAATAACAACGGAAAGTCAAATCCTCTTTGGTGGGATGGTTGCAATCATGGAAAACCTGTTACAGAGGGTATTTATTATTATTCTTTAAACTACAACGACGGAATTACCAAACCTAAAAAAAGCTTTATTCAATTAATAAGATGATAAAAAACAACCCCCTAAACAATCTAAAAATTGAATATAGGCAGCTTTATATAAATGCCTTCATCTTTCTTTTTTTTACGACCATTAATTACGCACAACTAACACCACATTATACACAATATTTGTATAACATGCAGGTAATAAACCCGGCTTTTGTGGGTTCTAAAGCAGATTTAAGCATCTCTTTTTTATCGCGTAAGCAATGGGTTGGTGTAGAAGGAGCTCCAGAAACTAGAACCTTTTCTATAAATGCAAGGACAGCTGCTGGTTTAGGTTTTGGAGTAACCGTAATAAACGACAAATTGGGTTTAGCAAACAGCAATAATATAAATTTAGATGCTTCATATACGCTTGCCATATCTCGTTACGAAAGATTATCTTTTGGTTTAAAAGGTGGTATTACTTTTTTTAATAACAACTATGCAGGAGGAATAACTCCAGACAATGAAATATATGCATCTAATAACGGTACATATGCAAATATAGGTTTTGGAGGATTGTATTATACTGAAGAGTTTTTTGTAGGATTATCCATTCCAAATATTTTAGATTCCAATCAATTTAAAACCCTTAAAAACCTAGAAAACAATTTTGGAATAAAACATAATAATTTTTTTTTATCAACAGGTTTTATATATGATTTGTCTGAAAACTTTAAACTTAAGCCTTCAACAATTGTAAAATACACACCTAGCTTGCCGATGTCAGTTGATTTAAATGCTAATTTAATTTACAAAGATAAGATTGAAACAGGATTATCTTATCGTTATAAAGAATCCATCAGTGCATTATTTGCTATAATTATAAATAAAAAATATAGGGTGGGGTATTCTTATGATAATAGGTTAGCAAGTTATGGAAACAACTTAAGCTCTCATGAAATTATAATTCGTTTCGATTTAAATTTAAATAGAAATACACGTTGGTTATTTCATAACCGTTGTTATTTTTAATAAGACAGTATTCTACAAAATGATTGATTAAATTCATTTGATTTAACTTATCTACATAAAAAAAATATTTTTTTATTTTTCTTTTTTTTTAAAAATCGGCTCTTTAAAGAGTCGGTTCTATTTCGCTTAAATAGTATGATAAATAAAAGCCAAATAAGCTGCTAATAAAAGAATACCATCTTTCCAATTTAAACGATATCCTTTTGGTATAAAAACCAAAGGAAGCACAATAAAAGAGATTCCTAACATCCAAAAAATATCACTGGTTAGCAATCCTTGGTCTTTTACTGCAACAGGAGTAATTATAGAAGTAATTCCTAAAACAGCTAAAATATTAAACACATTAGATCCAATAAGGTTTCCTAAAGAAATTGCTTTTTCTTTCTTTAAAACAGCTATAATAGACGCCGCTAGCTCAGGTACACTTGTTCCTATAGAAACTACCGTAACACCTATTACACGTTCACTTACACCAAACTCTAAAGCGAGAGAAGTAGCTCCTTTTATTAATAATTCAGATCCACCCCAAAGCCCTATACCTCCTATAACTAAAAACAAAACTATCTTATACAAAGGCAAAGGTTCATCATCTTCTGGTAATTCATCTATTACGGCTGTTTTTTGAAAACGTAAAAGGTATACTAAAAAGATAATTAAAAATGAAAACAAAATAATTCCTTCATTTCGAGTAATTACATGATCACCACTTAAGAAAAAATACAAAAGAAGCGATGCAATCATCATAACAGGCCAATCTGTTTTATAAAAACTCTTTTGCACTTCCATGGTTCCTAATAACAAGGTAATTCCTAAAACCAAACCTAAATTAGCAATATTGGAACCAATAACATTACCCAAAGCTAAATCTGAAGAACCACTTAAAGCAGCATTAATACTTACAATTAGTTCTGGTGCAGAAGTAGCAAAGGAAACCACTGTCATACCAATAACTATTTTTGGAATATCTAATTTTAAAGATAAAGCAACAGCAGATTTTAACAACCAATGCCCTCCCAAAATCAACAATACCAAACCTCCAATTATTAATAAAAAATTCATGAATTATAATTTTTAGCGAAGATACATTTTTATCACTCTTAGAAGAAAATAAAAAATGAAAAGCCAAAATTTCTAAATTTTTAAAAGGCACTTTCCTTTACGTTTTAAAAATTCAAATAAACACGCCTTTACAACCTAACACTTAATTACCTAAAACAACCTTACAACTTACAATTACAAATATGATTAAAGCAAATATGGTTACATATTAAAACTAATTTACATTAAATGATTACTAATAACAAATCAATTTAATTAATAACTACTACTCTATTTGGTAACGAGGCTGCAAACATTATATATTGATAAAACAATTTCGAAATTGACACAAATTAGTAACTTTTAAAACCCAAACTATTATGATTCTAATTTTAATTAAATGTATAACAACGCTCTGTGATATTATATTTCAACTTTTATTATAACAAAAAAATAACAAAACTATATATGCAGAGAAAAAAAAGTAACTTACCTTTAAACAACTCAATCTTTAAACATTGAGTTGTTTATTTTAGTAAATTTGATAGCTAATTTACGACCAATGAAAAAACAAGTTTTTAAAATACTTGCAAAGATTAATAAATTGATCTTACCTTCCTTTACTAAAAAAGGATTGGATATCTCTAAAGCATCTAAAATTCAACTAGCTATTATTGGATGGAGAGCTTTTACAACTAAAAATTCATTAACCTAAAAAACAATATTATGTCTGAAGATTATACCAAAGTATTTACAGATAATTCTATCATAGTACACAGATTGCATACCTTATTAATTAATGCAGATATTAAATCTAGAACATCCGATCGAGTAGAATCTGGAAGATTAGCTGGTTTTGGTGTTCCCACAAATTCTGTTGAATTATTTGTCTTAAAAACAGATCTAGAAAAGGCCCAACCAATTATAGATGCTTATAAAATGAAAATAAATTCATAAAAAACAACAATTATCTTTCCGTATTCAAAAAAGCACACTATATTTGCACCCGCTTAACGGCCATGTGGCGCAACTGAATAGCGCACTTGATTACGGCTCAAGAGGTTGCTGGTTTGAATCCAGCCATGGTCACCAATAAAACCAGTACTTTCCAACGATTTGGAAATTACTGGTTTTTTCATTTGCATACTATTTGCCTACAAAACAAGAATTTAAACACCACAATGATTTAACAATGTAGTTTTACCAGCTCCTAAAAATCCACTTAAAACAGTTACTGGTAATTTTTTTATTCCTTTTATCATTATTATTTTATATTTTGAATGGGTTATTTATCTAAATTATCGTAATTAATTATGAGCTTTAAGGCTGTATGCAATCACTTTTTCTAAAACAGCGGGTTCACTACCAGCACCAATAGTTAGTAATTTAGTTCCTGTAATTGGTACGCCTTTAAAAGGTCTTACAAATACTTTTCCGTCTGGAGTTCTTTCAAAATAAGTATAATTTGCTTCTTTAGCTATTTGCACACAACCTTTAACCCTAAGTATACTTTTAGGTAATTGTTTACAAATAAAATCTATACAATCTTTAGATGGTAAAACAGGTAAATCTATAGAACAGGAAGACCAATGTGCTTTTTGATGCGCTAATTTATCGACCACATTTTTAGAAGGTAAAAGAATGGGTAACAACTCAACGTCTAGCGCATCCATGGTAATGATTTTAGCAAAAGGGTTGTGCTTTTTTAAATCTTTAACCACCAATGCTGTTCTATTTTCTGAAGCTCCATTAAGATGAGTCAGCACAATTAAAGAGGAAACTTGTATTTGATTCGCTTCTAATTCATTATGTTCTCCTCGTTTTTGCCAATTTTGTACATCTACCACAGAGATTTGTATCGGTGGTAAAAATCGATCATTTACACCTACTCCTAAAAACTCCATAAGCGAACAAGCATCTGATGTTCCGTTGGCTTCAATTAAGGTAATTCCGTTTTTTCTAACAGGAATTCCGTTTACATAATTTCTAAGTTCATGTATACCACTGCAACAGATACAACTTCCGGTAAGCGCTTTTAGATATTTGTTATCTACTTTTTCTAGAAACTGCTGCACATCCATATTGGCATTTTCATAATCATTTAAAATGACAAAAGGATTCCATTTTTTTTCTGTAAAACGATCTATTAAATAATTTAACAAGGTAGTTTTCCCTGATCCTAAAAAACCGACAATGGTAATAATTGCTTCCATATTGTAAAAAATGCTTGTGCTAATTTATGCTTTTAGTAGATTTAATGTATTCATTTTATCAATAAAACCTTACAACATTCATTCGAAAAATGCCCTAAATTATATTTTCTCTTGAGCGATGATCTTTAAGAATTCATTACGAGTTTCAGCTTCTTCAAAACAACCTCCATACTCTAAAGTGGTTGTAAAACTACTTTGATCTTTAATCCCTCTAGAAGAAACGCAAAGGTGCTTTGCAGTAACAGAAACAATTACATCTTTGGTTTCTAAAATAGTTTGTAAGTCGTTTAAAATTTGAAGCACAAGCCTTTCTTGCACTTGCGGACGACGGGCATAATAATCTACCAATCGATTTATTTTAGACAAACCTATTACTTTGTCTTTAGGAATATACGCCACATTTGCATACCCTATTATTGGCAAAAAGTGATGTTCGCAAGCAGAATCTATGGTAATATTTTGTTCTACCAGCATTTTTTTATACCCATATTTGTTTTCAAAAGTGGATAACCTAGGTTTATTTATAGGGTTTAATCCATAAAACAACTCCTTTACATACATTTTTGCAACGCGATACGGAGTGCCAGACAAACTATCATCAGTTAAATCTAACCCCATTTCTTCCATGATCTTTTTAAAATGATACTGAATGTTTTCTATTTTCTCATCGTCACTTTTATCAAAAGCATCTGCACGTAAAGGCGTTTTTATACTCGTTGAAAAATGATTATCTCCTACGATTTCTATTTGTTTTTTATTTTTCATGACTACAACATTTATCGGTTTTACATTGGCAATATTTTCTATTATATGTATGTAAAATAATCAGGGCAATTGCCGGTATATAAATTGCGCTTTCTGGTATAGAAAGCAATGCTATTTTTTCATTAATAATCACTACAAAAAGCAGCAACCAACTAAACCACAAAGAAGGTTTCATCCAATTATTTGCGGTGGTTTCTGTGGAACGATAAATAGCTAAAAATGAAATGACTAAGAAAAAATAGTCTATAAATTTCCACCAACTAGGTGCAGTTGTTGTGCTACAACAAGCAAGAACACTACTTTGTGCAATAAATATAAAAGGTGTTGCAACACAATGAATCAAACAAAGTGAACTAGCTATAGCACCTATATGATCTGCTTTTTGATTTGTAAATGTCATATTTAATAATAATTTTATATCCTTACGTTTATCTAAGTTCCAACACTATTCCTCAATCTTTATATCTACAGAAGTTCTAGACTGCCAACCAGTTTTATCCGTTACAGAATATGCACAATGATAATCTCCAGTATCTATATCATTTGGAATTGTAATAGCAATATTAATTTCATAACTAGTTACCTCTTCGTCTATAGAATAGTTTTCTATAAATATGAATGGATTTATAGCTTGTTTTATATCTTCTAAATTACATTCAGCTACTTGGTCATCATGTGTATGATGGTCAAAATTATGGTGAATATCGATGCTATAAGCAGCCAATGCCTTATTATCTGTAACTTTAGCTCTAAAACTATAGGTTTCTCCTCTTTTTAATACGGCACAACCTTGCGGAAATCCTTCGTTATAATTAATGCTTATGGTTGGTTTTTCTTCATCTTTATCAATACTATTATCACTAGAACAAGAAGAAATTAGTATTATAAATGATAAAATATAAAAATGTTTTAATCTAAATTTCATGGTAATTCGATTTAAAACCGTACAGTATAAATACTATGCGGTAAATTTTTATTTAATTAAGCAGTAATATCTATATGAGTTTCATACTCTTTGGTATTTCCATCTTCATCTTTTACTGTAAAAATGATATGATACTCGCCAACAGGAGCAGTTGCAGGAACATCTATATGCTCATGAAATTCAATAGAAGTTTGCTCATGGTATTTCCCTAAAAATTCTTGTTCAAAATCCCATTCTACCTCTCCAGCCCCAACAGTTAGTCCGTGTGCTTGAGCATCCACAGAAATACTATGAATACCATTTACAGCATCAATCTTAAATTCTGCATGAAAATCATCGCCTCTGGCGACAGTAGTATCAATAGAAATTTCACTTAAAGTAATAACATCTAAAATTTGAATATGTCCTTCTACTTCTGTGCTGTTTCCTTGTTCATCAGTAACTGTAAGCTCTACATGATATTCTCCTGCCGGCGCATTAGCAGGAACATCTATATGCTCATGAAAAGTAGGATTGATTGCTAAATATTTAGCATCAGTAAATACTTGTTCAAAACCCCACGCTACTTCTCCGTCTCCAGGAGTTAAATCGTGCGCGTGAATAGAAAGCGTAATACTGCTTACAATGGCTTCTGCGTTAATTTCGCCTTCTAAATGAATGTCTGATCCTTTGTAAGCTACTTGATCTGTGGTATGATCACTACCTTTTCCGTACTCAAAATTTGAAATAATTGGGGCATTTAATTCGAGGTTTTCATCACTACTACATGATTGTAAAGTAATTCCGACAAAAGCAATAATTGCTAAAAATTTTAAATTTGATTTCATACTGTTTGTTTTCATTTGTTTTAATTTTACTTGTTGATTATTGATTATTGATTAATTTTAATTGATTATTATTTATTGAACATTGTTAATTGATAACCGATAATTGATTAATGATTTTTCGATAAATTTTAAAAAGGTATGGTTAGGGATAACGATAGATTCCTACCAGCTTCTGGCACATCTATCAATCGGTAAAAACTGGTGTGATTGTAATATTTGGTATTAAATACGTTATTCAGTTTTACACGCATTTCTATGGGAGTCTCCTTTTTAAACACATTTATTTCTGATGAAAAAGACATATTTAAGACTTGATAACCTGCCGTTTTTTCTTCCGGAGGAACAATTTCTTCTTGAGATGCAGTTATTCTATAATCTGCCACTAATTGCGGCTTTTTAAAAAATAACAGTTCTTTAAATTGATAATTGGCAGATAATAACCCCGATAATGGCGGTGAAAAAGGCAAAGTAAATCCTTCTTTTGGTCCGCTTGTTTGTCTAGAATACACATACTCTACAGAAGCATCTACTTGCAAGTTTTTATTAAGGGTGGCATTTGCTCTAAACTCTCCTCCTATTCTAAAAACCTTGGCTTGGGTGTATTCATAAATTTGTAAGGTTTCGTAATAATTAGAAGTCGGATTTAAATAAATATAATTGTCAAAAAAGTTTACAAACGGACTCACACCTACACTAAACCATTTTGTAGTATGATCTATATCCAAATCTAATTGATATGATATTTCTGGGTCTAAATCTAAGTTTCCTCTTTCATAACGATACATGTGATAGTTCACTCCATCAGAAGCCAACTCATTTGCCAAAGGCATTCTAAAACTTCTACCTACATTTACTTTATACGTTGTGTTATTGTTGATATAACTCAAACCCAAAGAAGCGCTTAAATTTCCAAAATTCAACACTTTATCTTTCGCCCTTTGTAAAAAAACAGAAGATGTAGATCCATCGTTATTTTTGACGGTTGATGGAAACCAATCTTTATACGTTTTGGTATCTAACAATCCGTAATCATAACGCACACCTGCTAAAACGTGTAAATTATTATTAATTTCAAATTGATCGTATCCAAATACACCCGCTGTAAAACGATTGTATTCTGGAATTAAAAATCCCCAACCATCAATATTATTATCTTGATATTCCATATTTAATCCAACAACCATATTGTGTTGATTGTTAGGTTTAAATACATCTCTTACATTAAATGAGTAAGTGTTTTTATGAAATACACGTTCTTTTGTATCCGACGGTTTTGGCATATAACCATGCGGAACAGGTTCTGAATGTTCTTCTCTATGATTATTTTGATAACCAAAATCGAAATGCAACGTAGAATTATCTTTCTTTAAAGTCGTATTATTGGTAATTTTAAAGTGATTTACTTTATGAAAAGGTAAATCGATATCTCTACTAGAAGCATCATAATCAATACTAGAAGTTCTTACTTCTAAACCATGCGCATTTGCAAAAAATCCGTTTTTTGCATTTACATTACTAAATACAGTTTCCGATGTAATTTTATCATCAATAAAACCAACACTTACACTTGCATTTGCCTCGTTACCAGCAGTGTTTCTTAAATTATTGTCATGTAAATCAAAAATGTAATTTTCATAATTAATTTTATCCGTAGGCACTTTGTAATCTCCATAATCTCTATAGGTTAATCGTGCGCGATAAAACCAATGCTCTTTTCTAGATTCAACTCCCGTAGAAATTCCTACTAAATCATTATTGGTTTCTCCTAAAATATTGACTTCCCCTTTAAAAGTATTTTCTAACGGAATTTTATTGGGTTGAATATCTACAACACCTGCAATTGCATCAGAACCATACAACAACGAGGCCGGACCTTTTATAATTTGTATATTTTCTATTCCTTGCTGATCAATTTCTAAACCATGATCGTTTCCCCATTGTTGCGCTTCGTGCTTTATGCCGTTTTGCACTACAGCAACTCTGTTAAATCCTAAACCTCTAATAACGGGTTTCGATTGTCCGGAGCCAATATTAATAGTGCTAACTCCAGGTATTTTACTCAAAGTCTGCATCAAACTATTTTCTCTATTATTATTGAGAAACTCTTTAGAAACCGTCTGAGAAACAAACGAAATTTCTTTATTTTTTCTTCCTTTAGACTTGCCCAACACTTTAATTTCTTCTAGCAGTGTAGAAGATTCTTTTAAATAAACAGGAATTGAAATTTTCGCAGATTTAACTTGTACCGTGACAGTTTCGGCATCAAAACCAACATGAGATATTTTAAAAGTATACGTTCCTTGGTCTACATTATTGATGCTGAACTCACCTGTTTCTGATGAAATTGAAAATAGATTTTCGCCAATAATATTAGCACCTTCTATAGGTTGTAAAGTCTTGGAATTTAACACAGATCCTTTTATTTGATAAGAATCTTGCGCAAACGCAATAGAGCACAGGCTAAAAGATAGCCAGATACTCAATATATTTTTAAACATAATAGTATACTATAAGATTTGAAAAAATGCTCTTAAAATAGAACCATCACAAAATCTATACACCGCTATATTTTAAGGATAAAATCTAGGAACTTTATCAACCTTAAAATAAATAGTTTACTAAAATTACAGCTAAGAAAAATAATGCTAGTTATACCCTTTCTTTGATAATGATTATATAACATCATCCAAAAAAAATTATAAAAAGCGCGTTAACTCTTTTAAAATAGTTAGTAATAAAATGTATAGAAAACTTATACCATAAAGGGAGGAGGTCGAGAAAAAAGTTCTCTAGGAATTGCATTATTAAAAATAACACTTCTGTAGTTTATTACTATTTCTTGCTGAATAAAAAAATCAATATTTTTAATTTCAAGATCACTAAAACCTGGCGCAAGTGTTGGCGTTAAATTATGTACAATCGCATGATCACATATAAGACAATACGCTGCATGTTCTTTATCATCTGTATGAGACAACACATGAAGCCCTGCCATTTTCATCGATAGAAAAAGTACAAGAAACAGGTATGTAATATTATTTTTATGGCGACTTAGCTTCATTAATCTATTAAAAAATCTAAAAAACGAGATAACTATTTTATTAAAATTAACTTAATGCTTATAGCATTTCTTACTCTTCAATAATTTCCAATTGGTATAATGAGCAAAAGCAATTAAAGAAGCTCCGATAACTGTATTTATAACCTCAAAAAGCTCCGATAAATTAAGTCTCCCTAAAACTACAAATAGAAACCCAAAAATAGCATAGACCAAAGGTTTTACATTTTGATGTGTCTTTATATAACTTGGCCACAAAGAAATTAAAATAAAAAAAAGTCCGAAACTAATAAACGTACCTTCAATATATTTATTCCCTAAAAAATGCAGACTACTTAAAGATGAAAATGAAAGAATTAATGGTATTGCTGCACAATGCACTGCACAAATTAAGGAGCTTGAAAGCGCAATAATATCTATGGTATTGTTTTTAATTTTCATTTAATTCTATTTTATAGTACTTGCAGTCATTAATAAAACATTACAAGATTACCTGTTAAAGCAACAAAGTCGCATTACAAGTTTGCAAACATATTATATTTTTTATAATATTGCAATAGAATCGCATTAATTATTGCAAATAGATCGCATCAAGATGAAAAGAAGAAGTACTCCTACAAAAGAAGCTGTTTTAAATGTATTAACAAAAACAGGAAAAGCAATGAGTCAGGATGCAATTGAAAAGAAAATAAATATTGACATCAACAGGGCTACCATTTACCGCGTATTGAATCGTTTTTGCGATGATGGAATTTTACATAAAGTGGTTGCAGAAGACGGTAAACAGTATTTTGCATTATGTTTAGATTGCGATAAAGAACATAAAACAGTGCACCACTTTCATTTTAGATGTTTAAAATGTGATACCATAGAATGTTTGCCAGGTGAAGTTAATTTTTCAGTTCCGGAGAATTATTTGGTTGAAAACGTAAATTGCGTTTTAACCGGAACTTGTAAAGATTGTTCTTAGTTTTATGATCACTTAACATTTCTAAATTATACTATTTTTTTTAATCTACAACTATACAGTATTTTGATTACTAAAATTAAAAAATAACAACTTTACGCTCAATTTTAATTAAATTGTTTCTCTACTTGATAAACGATTCAAATATTAATATTCTGCTGATATATCAAAAATAATTACTTTTTTATTTCTTTCTATATATCAATCTTTAACAAAGAAAATTTACTTAAAAAAAATCATATAAACAATAATAGTTTAGTGGTTTATATTTAACAATCCTTTAACTACATCCTTTTAAAGCATCCTCTAATTTCGCATATCTAAACCAAGAAAATATGAAATATTTATTACTTACAACCCTTTTATTAATATCCTTAATAAGCACCACCAAAGCACAAAATAAACCTGCCTATCAATTATTTAAAAATAATGGAAAGACTGCTAATTATAACAAAATGATTAAAGATCTTGCTGATAGCGATATGGTGTTTTTTGGCGAATATCATTACAATCCTATTGCACATTGGATGCAATTAGAAGTGAGTAAAAGTTTGTTTAACATTAAAAAAGACTCATTATTCTTTGGAGCTGAAATGTTAGAAAGCGGAAATCAATTGGTTTTAAATGAATATTTATCTGGATTGTACCCAGAAAGTAAAATGATTCCTGAAATGACACAAATGTGGGGTAATTACCAAACTGATTACAGACCTTTGGTTGAATTTGCAAAAACCAATAATCTTCGATTTATTGCTACAAATATTCCTAGAAGATATGCCGCTATGTTTAATAAAAAAGGAATGGATGCTTTAAAAGAATTAAGTCCGGAAGCTCTTGCTTTAATTGGCCCAGATTTAGAAAAATATTTTGACCCTACCGTAAAAGCGTATGCAGAAATGGCTGATAAAATGGGAGGACACGTGCCACCAAACATGTTAAATATACAAACGGCACAAGCTGCAAAAGACGCTACTATGGCTCATTTTTCTCTTAAAAACTTTAAAAAAGGAGATTTATTACTTCATTTTGAAGGTTCATACCACTCTAACTACGAACAAGGTATCATTTGGTGGATTCAGAAGATTCAACCAGGATTAACACTAAAATCAATTACTACTGTTTCTCAATCTGAATGGAGTAAAATGACTAAAGAAGAAAAAAATACGATAGCCAATTATATACTTGTAGTTGCCGATAATATGACACAAACAAAAAGTTAGTTTACTAAATCTAACTTTCTTTTACAATAAAAAATCCTAGAATTACTTCTAGGATTTTTATATTTTTAGTAAACGTTAAGCTTATTCTATTGTATTTCCTTTTTCATCAAAGTACATTACATCTCCAAATTTTTCTAGCGTTCCTTTTAGTTCAGAAACTTTACCTTTAATATAAATAACAGATTTAAAAGGATCTATGTATTTTTGAGACATTGCCATAATATCATCTACATTTACCTCATAATATTTTTCTACTTTACTTTGTAAATAATCATCAGGTAAATTATAATCATCTTTTTGCATGGCAAACGTAATATATGGTATTGGCGCAATTGCATTTAAAGATCGTGTATAACGACCAATTAAACTGTTTTTAGCTATTTTTAAATCTGATGCGCTTACTTTTCCATTTCTTAATCGCAACATTTCTAAAATAATGTTTTCTATTGCATACGCAGTTTGATTATTACGTACACTTGTACGAACAGTTCCTGTACCACCAACGGCAGAAGCGCCAACAGAAGATCTAATAAAATAACAAAGCCCTTTATCTTCTCTTAAATTTTTATATAAATAGGATAATTGACTTGCTCCAAAAATTTCATTTAACACCTGTAACTTAATATCATCTTTAAAATAAGTATATGCATCCCCTAAATGCCATCTAAAAGAAATATCAGACTGAACTGCATTTGGCGCATCTACAACCACTATTTTCCTTTTTTTAATAATAGAAGTTTTTTTATTTATAGGGCTATTCTTAACATAAGGTTCTCCAGATTTCCAAGCACCAAAATAACGCATCATTAATTCTTTACATTCTTTTTCTGTAAAATCTCCAACAACTACTATTAAAGAATTATTAGATACAATTCTATCATTTTTAAAGTTTTCAATATCAGAAACTGTTAAACCATTATAATTAGCTTTCACTTTTTCTTGAGTTTCAATAACTTTCTTCTCATTGCCAAATAACAAGGAATCTATAATTTTTTCTATCGAAAACTGTTTTTTAGGTGTATTTACTTTTGATATTTTCTTCTTATCTTTTTCAATCTGTTCTTCATGTTTTTTTTGAATGTAACTATCAGTAATAACAGGATGTAATAGCGCATCAGCATAAACATCTAACAACATATTTACATCTTGCTTCATCCCTTTTATTGTACCACCATTCATACTGGCATTTAACATGGCTCCATAATATTTGGTTATAGAATCAATTTCTCCGTTAGGATATTTTGCTGATAGTTTCTCAAAATATGCTGAATTTAAAATTTTCTTTTCTGCAAGCTTTGTTTCTTTATCATAACCTGGCAACTCTATATTTACAGATATTGTAAATTTTGGATACTCTTTTACAGGAGCCAAATAAATACGAAGTCCGTTGTTTAGCTG
Organism: Polaribacter sp. Q13; assembly: GCF_016858305.2. Classification (NCBI taxonomy): domain Bacteria; kingdom Pseudomonadati; phylum Bacteroidota; class Flavobacteriia; order Flavobacteriales; family Flavobacteriaceae; genus Polaribacter; species Polaribacter sp. Q13. Next base: position 3,760,321 of record NZ_CP074436.1, on the reverse strand, counting down.
TATAGGAATTAATTTACCTACATTTAATTTTGCAGGCTCATCTGCTTCTGGAGGCATAGAACGATCTACTTGTGCAATAGCCTTAAAGCTAAAACAAATAGCAAATATTAATATATAAATATTTTTCATTTTTACTAAATTATTCTGGGTGATAAACAATTACTACTTGATTCTTTTTATCTAAATATTTTTTAGCAACTCGCTGAATGTCATCAGTTGTTACCTTATTAAAATCATCTATAAGATTTCTAATGTCTGATGTTTTATTATATAAATGATAATAATTAGTTACCTTATCTGCAAATGTTTCTGCATGATAAAAGTAGTCTACATGAGCAGATTCGAATTGCTTTTTTACTTGTTGCAATACAACAGCATCGACAGGCTCATTTTTTAAAAGCGTTATTTGTGCTTCTATTTTTTCTAGTAAATAAGGTTCACTATTTTTATTCTCAACATTTGCAGTAATACGCAATGTTCCTTCCTTTTCCCAAAAATCAACTGAAGATTTAATACGTTTAATAATGGTGTCTTTCTTTAAATTTAGATGATTTTCAAAATAAGAGTAATTACTACTACCAGATAAAATAGCATTTATTATTTGCATCGCAGGAGCATCTGCATCACTTTGTGACATTAACGGATATCCTACTAATATAGATTCTTCTTTTAAGCCTTTTACAGTTCTTTCCGTATGTTTTTCGACTCCAGATATTCTATCAAATTTTATAGGTCTTTTTATCTTTTTCCCTTTCGGGATATCTTTAAAATAAAGCTTTATCCATTTTTTAGTTTCTTTAATATCAATATTACCGGAAACCACTAAACAGGCATTATTAGGAATGTAATAAGTCTTTAGAAACGCATCAAAATCTTCTTTAGAAGCAACATTAAGGTCTTCCATAGAACCAATCATATTATGTCCGTAAGTTTCATCAGAAAATAGTTTAGACATCATTTCAAAGTAAGAATTACCCAATGGTTTACTATCATAACGCATTCTTTTCTCTTCCTTTACAATCTCTCTTTCACGATTAATACCTTCTGGCGTAATTACAGGGTGTAACATTCTTTCTGACTCTGCCCAAAGCCCCAATTTAAATTCGTGTGCAGGCAATAATTGATAATAATAAGTTACATCATAATTGGTATATGCATTGCAATATCCACCAGCATCTAAAATAATTTTCTCAAATTTTCCTTGCGGAATATTTTTTGTTCCATGGAATAAAAGGTGCTCATAAAAGTGTGCATATCCTGTTTTCCCTATCTCTTCATTTTTAGAACCTACATGGTATTTAGTCCCAACAATTACATTGGGTTCGTTTACATCTTTATGAAGAATAACATGCAATCCGTTTGCTAAATCATATTCTTCAAAATGAACATTGTCCAACTTTTGCCCACAAATAACCAGTGGAATAAAAAAGATGAATACTTTAAATAATGACTTCATTTTTTTAATTTAAATTTTATAATAATACGAACTCTTTATAGCAGAAAGCTTGTGTATCCATTAAAAATACAATTTAAGCCCAACCACTAAACTTAGATAATCATCGCTTTTTGAAACATAATTAATTGCTTCGTTAGATAAGCTTGTCGCTTGCCAATAATCACCAGTAAGAGAACATTCTAAGGTATTCTCGTTTTTAAGTTTTACATTAAAACCTAATTTGGTGTTTAAATTAAAAGAGCTGGTTCCTGTATAATCTGCAACGCTATTTCCAATCCAATCTACATAAATGTTGTTGGCTGCATAAGGGTTATGTTGCATATCTAAAACATGGTGATATAAACCAGAAACATTTGTAAAAAATGCCACTTTTGTAGAAACATCTTTATGCAAGCCAAGAGCTACTTTAGGTTCTAAAAACTGATAATCGAATTGATACGCATAGTTTAAATCTAATTGTTCTACATTAGAATAATTTACTCCTAAGCTCACTTTATTCAATAACTTTTTATAGAATAAAATGTTTGCCTCAGTTTTAAAATTATAGTTTGTAGCATTAAAGTTTTTAGCATAATAAGCACCTAATTCTTGCCAAACTTTCCCTTTCCCTTTTAAATATTCGGCATTTAAATTAATAGATAATAAACTATTTTTTTTATACTGATTAAACACAACATTAAATTGTTGATTTAAAAAACTATACTTCGTTAATTCATCATTCTCTTCTACTCTTACAATGTTTTTATCTATCCATCTTTCTGCACCGTATTTGGTTGCACTTTCTACAGATAAATCCCAATTATTTTGTTTAAAAAGCCAATGCAATTGTAATTGAGGTATTACTCTTTTGGTTTGAAAGCCGTTGTCTATATTTTTTATATAAGACCCTAAACCCGTGTTTAAGTAATAGTTTGCAGTAACCTCTGTATTATTTTCTGGAAACTTATTTCCTAATTCAGAATCTGTTTTAAAAAACTCTGTACTTAAAGCTAAACTCAATAAATGTTTTTCGTTAAACTGATAACTTGCAGAAAGCTTTCCATTAATTTTTAAAGCCGTTAGCTCATTTCTAGTATCTGTTTTTCTAAAATAAAAATTGGTATCATAGTTTAAATAGCCTCCTAAACTTAATTTAGAATTTACTTTATGAGCCGCACTTATTTCAAAATTATAATTCTGATGATTCCATAAACCTGTTGTTTTTTGAAAAAAGTAGTATGGAGAATTATACTCCGAAATTCCGTAGGTTAAATTATTTTCTACATCTTCAATTCTAGTATTTAAATATTCTAGGCTACCATAAAAAGTCCAATTTGTATTTTCTAAGGCCGCTAAAGAAGCTGTTTTAAAATACAATCCGTTTTGTTTTTTATATTCTTGCGGATGTCTTAGTTTTCCTTCACCATACAAATATTTTATGGTTCCATAAGAAAACTTTGTAAGATTAGATTGATTGATTAACGATGGAATTTGAAAATACCTGCCTTCAAACAATTTAAACTGAAAATCTCTCTCAATAACAGAAAGACTATCTATTGTTGATGATTGCGCAAAACTACTGAACACACAAAATAATAAAGAGAATGTTAAAAACACTCTCTTTATTGTTACACGGTTTCTTTTTTTATTTGTTATAACCATATTTATCTGGAAAATCTATTGCTTCAAAATCTATAGTTGAATTGTTTGTATCTAATAAAATAGTTCTACCAAAACGAGCAGTAGCTACTTCATCAATTTTTCTTCTATTACTTAAACCTGTATATGAAATTGCTCCATCAGCATTTAAATAAGTAAAACCACCATCTATAGAAGAAGGCATACGTTTAAAACCTACTGCTGCTGAATTTTCTAAAATATCTACGCCATCTACAATATTTTCAATAGAAATTTTCATTACTTTAAAGGTAGAAGTAGATCCTGGTTCGGTATAATCTACAATAGCAGAAGCATCAAAAGTTGCATCACTGTTAACTAAAACAATACTTCCTGGTGTAGACAATCTAAAAAAGTTAGTCCCTTCAAATATATAAGTGTTAATCATGTTTGGTACCGCTGGGTTATCAAACTCAAAGAAAGAATTTCCAGTACGCCCTTGTGCTTCTAACCAATCTATAGAATAATGCTCTAAAGTTGCATCTGTATTATCTAACTCTCCATCTGGATTTGCACTTGCTTCCTTATAATTAATAGCGTTTAATGCAATTACAATACTTTTACCAGCAGCTACAGGATAATCTGTTCCTGTTCCTGGTATTTGACTCATTACATCTGTATATACATAATTTTCATCAGTTAATACCGAATAAACTGAAACGTCTCCTGTTCTACCAGAATCTCCAAATAGATTCGCGATATACATACCATCTGCATATAATGTTTCTGATGAATTATTAAAGATTTCAACAAACGAATCTTTAAACAAAGTAACATAACCAGATCCAGATGTGTATATTTCTTTAATAACCAAACCACCGTCTTGGTTAACCGCATTTACTTCTACTGTTGTTGCAACAGTTTCTTGTCTTGCGATTATTATATTATTTGCAGTACCACTTAAAGTATATTCATCTGTAGAATGTGCTACTACAGCAGTATAAGTTCCTACAGGAATATCAGAAAAAGTTGCCAAACCATTTGTATCTGTATTCATTGTTAAAGTAGAATTATCTATAGTTTGTGTAATTGTTACATCTATATCTGTTAAGGATATATCACTAAGACCACTTGCTAATGTTACTTTAACTTCTAAATTTCCTAAATTAGGAATATCATCTTCATTATCACAGCTAACAATTACTGATATTAAGAGAAATAATGCAATTAACTTTGTTAAACCTAGTTGTTTTAAAATTGTTTTTTTCATGTTGTTGTTGTTTTACTGTTATTGATTTATTTTTATTTAATTAATAAGGTTAAATTAAAACCTACTGATATTTTATTATTCAATGTTCTTCTACTTCCTAAAAATTCATAAGTTGGGTTGTTCCATGGAGCGTTATTGGCGTAAAAACTAAAAGAATGTCCTTGTTTCGTTTCTTTACGTATCTGCAAATTAAAATTGCTGTAAAAAGGAGTTGCTGTTGTTGTATATGAATTTCGATCTCTTTTTAAGTCATCAAATTCTGGATCCATTCTATTTTCTTCAGGAATTTCTATATAAGTACCATCTATATCATAATATGCAAACGGATATAAACCTACACCAATATACTGGCTACTTTCCTTAAAGTTTAATTCCGCTGAAAGTGTTAACACAAACCTTAAAGAAGGTATATGCTGAATTAAAGTTAAAGTACCAAAACTTCTAATTGCCTTTGTTAAATTATTTTCATAAACACCATATCGTACAGAATTGTCGCCAACAACATAACTAGATTTATCAATATCAAAACCGGTATTTGTTACCACACTTTCTAAATAACTATATCTAAAATTAAACTGCGTATTGGTTGCTTTTATTTTCTTTGGACTTATGGTAGCTTCCACTCCATTGGTAGCAACGTAATAATTGTTATTCATTACACTTACCGTTCTTGGTATGTTATTTACCTCTCCGGTAGGCTCAACTGTTGGTTGCACTCCTATTGGCGCATCTATTACTTCATAAACAGCTTTTGGCAATAGTAATAACTCGTCTGTTGTAGAAATACCTCTGCGCATGTCTTTTTTAAAATAGGTGAAATTAAAATTCATAAAAGAAGGAGACCAGTCAAAACCAACCTCTTTTAAATCGGAATAATTAGGTTTTAAATGCTCGTTTGTAGGTTGATAAACATAGGTTGTTACTATTGCTAAACGTTCGTCTGGATTCTCTGCATAATATTGAAAATTGATATAATCTATGTACGATCTTCCTGGGTATAATTGCACCATTGCCGGTGCTTTGTAAGAAACTCCCCAAGCTCCTCTAACCTTAAAATTATTATGTTTTGATGAAAAAGACATACGTGGAGACAGTAAATTGTAGCGTTCTAACATGTTATCATATCTAAGTCCTAAATTTAATTGTTGGTTAGAAGTCTCACCAGATCTTTTTATAATTGTTTGATGATAAGCAGAAAAGATTTTAGATGCAGGGATTTTTTCAAATGTTGCAGATCTACTCCCAGCAATATCTTGTGTATGCGCAATATTACCAGTAGCAACTCTACCGCTACCTGTATTATCATCAAAAGAATACTGCAAACCAGTTTCAAAATTAAAATCTAAACTCTTATAACTTGCATTTTGAGATGCCTCAATTCTTCCATTTAAATTGATGGGTTTACCTTTAATATCTCTAGTTTGATTAAATGCATTCGGAGAATAGTTGGTATTATAAGTTCCGCTTTCTATAGATTCTATAATAGGAAAAGGACCGTTAATAACGTAAGTATCATAAAAAGAATGTTGATTAACTATACTACCGCTAAAATTATAACTTACTTTCCCTAAAAGTGATGAACGAAAATCTCCTGAAAGCGTTGCTTGATAAGAAGTGCTTTTTACATCTGCTTCATTCTTAAAAACTTCTTCTGGTTCATGACGATTTCCATCATCTGAATGTCCTATTCTTAGAGAGGTAAAATGATTCCATTTAACACCTTTAAATACGGGTAATTTCCAACGTAATCCTAAGTTAAAACTTTGATAAAATAATTTACGTTCTGTTGGCGCGCCAGAAGAATACGCATAAGATAAATCGGTATTTAAAACACCTAATTTATTTAACTCATATCCTTTTGCTACAGAAGCCTGATAATTTGTAGATGAAACATTGGCAGAAACAATATAAGGAGATTTACCAACTTTACTTTTTACTAAAATTCCACCAGAAGATAAATTACCATATTTTGGTGATGCAATACCTGTTATAATTTCTACAGATTCTACATTAGCTAATGTGATGCTTCGTAAATCTACACCGCCACCAACAATAGATTTCCCTCCATTTAAAGTAGATGAATTTTTTGTTTGCATATTTGCATCTGTACTAATTGCCGCACCATCTAAAATAACAGCAGTACCAAAAGAGTTTACATCAGAACTTACTGCACTTCTTAAATTAGCTTGTTTTGTAGAGGTTAAGTTTGTTTGTTCCATTTTATTACCAGGAATTAAACTTAACACATCGCCTAAGTTCATTGCCTGAACTTGTTTCATTGCTTGACTTCCTATTTTATACGTAGATGTTCCTTCTCTACTTACTGTCTTTTTTGCGGTAACTACAACCTCATCTAAACCTAATAAATCTTCATGAAGTATAATTTTAATATTAGATAAATCTGATTCTAAAGACAAATCAATTTCTGCTGTTTTATACCCTAAAAGACTTACATTTAATATAAAATTTTTATGAGGTATGGTCATCAAAAACTCACCATTTTTATTCGTAAAGGTTCCGAGGTTTAAATCTGTAACAATTACGTTTACATCAGAAAGTGGTCTTTTGTTATCGTCTATAATACTACCTCTAACATCTATTTTTTGAGAAAAATCTATTTTTTCGATAGCAATCGTATTATTTTTAAGTAATTCTATGTTATAATATCTTTTAGGTAGCGCTTTTATCAGCAAGGTTTTTGCTTTTATGGTACCTTCTTTTAAATGCATAGGAGAAACATCCTTAAACATATCTGACCGATAAATAAAAGTATAATCTGTTTGTGCTTGAATAATGTCGAAAATTTGATCTACAGTTACGGTTTTATCCTTATTTATTTTAATTTCCGCATTTTGAGAAATAACGTCAATTGAGGTAAAACTAAATACTGTAGAACAAAATAATAAAAATACTGTCCTCATAATAAAATTTTGAGTTCGCTTTTTGAGCCACTCTTGAGTAAAATTAATTTTCATAAATTTGTAAAGTATTAGTTAATCTTTTAATTAATATTTCTTTGGGGATAAAGCGATGTACTTTGAGCGGTATTGACTTTATCCCTTTTTTTTTATTTTAAAATTATTTTGCTATCGTTTACGGTATAATTTAAATTAGAGCTTCTTTTAATCGGAATTAAAATTTCTTCAAGTGTCATTTTTTTACTTAAAAGACCATTAAACTTAATCGTTTCTAATTTTTTATTTTCAAAAACAATATCAACATCATACCACCTAGATAAAACTTTCATAATTTCTTTTAAAGTTTTATTTTTAAATGAAAAAGAACCTAACCTCCAAGCAGTTTCATTGTAAATGTTAACCGTTTTTATAGCAATTTCTCCTGTTGATTTACTAATAATAGATTGTTGCCCTACTTTTAAATTATCTTTAAAAGCAAAATTACTAACAGCTACTTTTCCTTCTGCCAAAGTAGTATATACACTTTCTTCGTCTTTGTAGGCTTTTATATTAAACTCTGTTCCAAAAACTTCTACTTCTTGTAAATTAGAAATAACTTTAAAAGTTGCGCCATTATGATTTTTACTTGACGATACATCAAAATAAGCTTCTCCATAAACCAATTCTACTTGCCTAGTTTCTCCTTTTTTAAATACTGTTGGATATTTTAATTTGGTTTCAGAATTTAACCAAACTTGCGTTCCATCTGCCAACGTAATTTGAAACTCTCCTCCTCTTGGAGTCGTTAAATAATTATAAGCTATTTTAGATTCCGTCTTATTTGTTTCAACTTTATCTTCAAGATTAATTATTGTTTCTTGCTCTTTTTTATAAATAATCTCTTCTCCATTACTTGCTACCGTCTTATTATTATAAACTGTACCTGCTTCTAAAATAATATTAGATCCATCATCTAATGTTAAAGTTGCTTTATCTACACCAGATTCTACAGTTGTTACAAATGTGTTTAAAACCTCTGCAGGTTGTTCTTTATTATCAAAAACATATATGTATGAAAACATAAATACAACCACTGCCGCTGCTGCATATCCAGACCAAACGGGGAGAATCCTTAATTTAGATTTCTTTTTAGAATCAATAGAATGCCTTATTTTTTTATAAGCAGCATCTAAATCTGGTTTATTCATTGCGCTATCTATATCATAAGAGGTTTTTATGTATTGCTCAAATGTATTTTGATTTTTTTCCTTTTTTAACCACAACTTAAGAGCATCCAACTCTTGGTCTGTAATTGTATTGGCGATGTATTTTATTATTATTTTCTTCAACAGATTGTCTGTTTTATTAAATTTATATTAACATTACGTTGATTTTACAAAATACCCTTAGCTAAAATCTAATTATTTTTATCATATTTGTTTTTTTAAAAAAAAATTAACCCAAACAATTTTGAAAATCCCTATAGAAGACTCTATACTAGCTATTAATATAAAAAAAGATGATGAAAAGGCATTTAAAACATTATTTGATCGTTACTATAAAAAACTAGTAGATTATTCCTTCAGTTTTACGCACAATTTGCAAGAAGCAGAAGATATAGTGCAACAAACCTTTATAACCCTTTGGACTAATCGAAAAAAAATAAACACAGAAAAATCAATTAAAAGTTATTTATACAGAATTACTCAAAACAGTTATATAGATACTTATAGAAAACAAAAACATAAGGAGAGTTTTTTTGATGAAATTAAAGAACGTGCTTTAAGCAATAGAATTAATGATGATGATGATTTAATAGAGCAGCGAATTTCAAAATTAAAAATTGTAATTGAATCTTTACCCGAAAAATGTAAAGAAATTTTAAAAATGAATAAATTTCAAGGACTTAAATATAAAGAAATCGCAGATCAATTAGATATATCTGTTAAAACAGTGGAATCTCACATGCATACTGCCTTTAAAAAAATACGTAAAGCTTTTAAAGGTGACGATTTCTTTTTATTTGTTCTCTATAAAATTATTTAATTAAGATTCTTTTAGTTAAAAAGAATCCTTTATTCAATTTTTAATACTCCGTTCTTATTAAACTTCTCTAATTTTAATTACTATACCTTACTAAAAGAAAAAATCCATTTTATGAATCAACATATAATCTAGCTCTTTTAATAGTTTTGCAAACATAACTAATTATTTTTATTTAGACTTAATTTAAATAATAAAACTTTTACGCATAAAAAAGACCTTGAACAAATGTCCAAGGCCTTTTCGTCTAACCAAACTTAGTATAAAAACTAACTACTACTATCTTTAAGGATCTTTTTAGATCCGTATATCAATCCCAAACTTATTAGAAACAACATACCTATTAAATTATCTATAGGTAAACCCGGAGGTGGTGGTGGTCCTGCAGGTGGTGGAGTCATTGTTTGACTAAAACCAAAAAACGGAACCATAAAAACTATTACTATAAGGGTAATCTTTTTAATCATATTTATTGTTTCTTATCTATATGACTCATATTAGTTATAAAAGTCACTACAAATAAAAAATAAAATTGCCTTTTCTGTAAATATTTTCGATGAATGGTACTTTAATGGAGGTATTGCTTAATCATTAAGCGATGTTCAGGAATGCTCTTATCGTAGTTTTCTACTAATAACTCTAGTATTTGCGGGGCATTAACACCAATTTCTTTTTTATGCTGATATCTTGATACATATAAATTATAAATATCATTATTTTTTTCAAAAATTAAAAAATGGGTATCATTTAATTCTGTGAAACTAATTTCATTTCCAGAAAAACTATCTGATCTATCTAAAAAGAAAGGTGAGAACTCGTAATATTTAAAAACATTTTCCATAAATAGATATTTTTTTGAAATTAATTCTTTTCGATTATACCAATTCTGCAGACAAACCTAATTGTAATAATTTAGAACATCTTGGTTCTAAATCTTTAAGTTCCCCAGATTTAACCGTGCATTTTCCTTTATAATGAACCAAGGTTGCACATTGCTCTGCTTGCTCAAATGAATGATCACAAACACTAACTAAAGAATCTATTACGTGGTCAAAAGTATTTACATCATCATTATGTAATACTATTTCATGCTGAAAGACTTCTTGTTCTAAGACATCAACCTCTTCTTGTATTTTTTCTTTTGTACTCATAATCACAAAATTACAATTTATTGTATTTTAATGCAACCCAATTATTTCTTTCTATAACAGTATCTAATTTTAAATTGTATTTAGAAACTTCTGCATCTATAATTGGTATATCTTCTTGATAAAAACCACTTAATAATAGAATTCCATTATCATTAAAACAATTAGCGTACGCTTGCATGTCCATCAATAAAATATTTCTATTGATGTTCGCAATAATCACATCATATTTTTTATTGATTAAAAGAGAAGCATCTCCTTCAAAAACCGAAATATTTTTACAATTATTTCTATCTACATTTTCTATTGAGTTTTCATAACACCAATTATCAATATCAATGGCATCTATTGGGGTTGCGCCTTTCATTTCAGCAAAAATTGCTAAAATTCCGGTTCCACATCCCATATCTAATGTTTTTTTACCTTCTAAATCTAATTGCAATAAATGTTGCACCATCATGTGAGTTGTTTCATGATGACCTGTACCAAAACTCATTTTTGGTTCAATTACAATATCATATTTTAGATTTGGATTTTCATGAAATGGTGCACGAATACTTACGATATCTTCCACCTGAATAGGTGAAAAATTCTTTTCCCATTCTGCATTCCAATTAGTTTGTGCTATTTCACTGTGGTTGTGCTCTATAGAAAACTCTTCTGAATTTATGACAAAAATATCGTTTAAAATATCCGCATTCCAATCGTCTTTTTGAATGTAAGCCGTTACTCCGTTTTCATTTTCAACAAAACTCTCAAAACCAACTTCTCCTAATTCTGCAATTAAAATTTCTGTTGCTGGTTCTTTTGGGGTTACTGTAAAATTGTATTCTATATATATATTGTCCATAAACTTCGTGTAAAAAAAAATGCATCGAGATTTTAAAATCTCGATGCAAATTTATTGTAAATATCTTTAATTACGATGCTTAAATAGCTTTAATAATTCCTGTAAAATCATCTACATTTAATGCTGCTCCACCAATTAAACCACCGTCTACATCTGGTTTAGAGAAAATTTCTTCTGCATTTGCAGGTTTTACACTTCCACCATATAAGATAGAAACAGCATCTGCTACTTCTTTATTGTATTTTTTAGCTACAATACTTCTAATAAAAGCATGCATTTCTTGCGCTTGTTCTGCACTTGCCGTTTCTCCTGTACCAATTGCCCAAACTGGCTCGTATGCCAAAATAATGCTTTTCCAAGCATCTGCTCCTAAATGAAATAATGCATTAGAAATTTGGCTTTCTACTACTGCAAAATGGTTTTCAGATTTTCTATCTTCTAACAATTCTCCAAAACAAAAAATTGTTTCTAAATCATTTTTTAAAATAGCATCCACTTTTGCTGCTAATGATTCATCTGTTTCATTAAAATAAGTTCTTCTTTCAGAATGTCCTAAAATAACCGTTTTAATTCCGATTGCTTTTAACATATCTGCAGAAATCTCTCCGGTATAAGCGCCATTTTTAGCTTGGTGCATATTTTGAGCAACAACTTCAATTGCAGAACCGTCTGCTGCTTTTATTGATGCTGATAAGTTTACAAAAGTAGGAGCAACAATTACACGAGTATTTTTTAATTTCTCTTTTTTAATTGCTTTTTTTAAATCTTTGATAAGTTTTTTACTCTCTTTCTTATCATTGTTCATTTTCCAGTTACCTGCTACTATTTTTGTTCTCATAATTATTATTTTATAACCTAAAAGGTCCTTGTTAATGTTTTTATTAATTTGGATGTAAATTTAAGAAATGAAAAGACAAAAAACACATAGAAACGCAAATAGTTACGATAACGTTTTTTCTAAATAATTTGAAGTACATAAAAAACACTTTAGACTGCTATCTATGCGTAAAATGAAGCTAATAAACTCCTTTATACGATCAATCAAAATCTTTAAACGAACCTGGAATCTTTTAATTTCGCAAAGCTTCTATCATTGCATTATCGGAAGCTTCTGTTGCTTTAAATAACAATATCTTCCTGTTTTCATTAACAACGACATATCTCGGAATCCAACTAAGATTTAAGAAACCAACCAAATCTCCCGTTTTCATTCCTTTTGGTAAATTGTAATGTTCTCCAATAACATTGTAACGTTTTACACCTCTTTTCCATGAACCTTTTTTCTCATCAACAGATAAAAACAAATAAACTACTTCTGGAAACTTCGCTTGTAATTCTTTTACTTTTGGCATTCCTTTTATACAATCTCTGCACCAAGAAGCCCAAACATCAATTAAAATCTTTTTCCCTTTATGTTGATTGATAACTTCTTGAAACGTAGCAACCTCATCGTTTAAATTATATACTTTTTCATTGAGCGCTTCTTCTGAAAATTCGGTTGGTTTTTCGAAATTACAACTCACTAAAATTGATACTAAAATTAGAAATGATATTTTTTTGAACATGAATTATTTTTTATTTTTTGTCATCTAAAATTTCCAATACTTACAATTAGACGCTTTATTTAAAAACAAAAATACCTACTTTTGCGTAACTTTTACAAAACAAATGACAACACAAGAACTTATTGCCCAAATTAAAGAGAAAAAATCATTTTTATGCATTGGATTAGATGTGGATTTGAATAAAATTCCACCTCATCTTTTAAAAGAAGAAGATCCTATTTTTGCCTTTAACAAAGCAATTATCGATGCCACGCATCATTTATGTGTTGCCTACAAACCTAATACTGCTTTTTATGAAGCCTACGGAATAAAAGGATGGCAATCACTTGAAAAAACGATTCAGTATTTAAATACAAATTACCCAGAGATTTACACAATTGCAGATGCAAAACGTGGAGATATAGGTAACACTTCTACCATGTATGCAAAAGCTTTTTTAGAAGACTTAGCGTTCGATTCTGTTACCGTTGCACCTTATATGGGAAAAGATTCTGTAGAGCCATTTTTAGCTTTTAAAAATAAACATACCATTATGTTGGCATTAACTTCTAATGAAGGTGCTTTCGATTTTCAAACCAAAGAGGTAAATGGTAGAGAATTATATAAAGAGGTTTTAGAGACTTCTAAAGGATGGAAAAACTCTGAAAACTTAATGTATGTTGTTGGTGCTACAAAAGCAGAATATTTTGCAGAAATTAGAAAAATTATTCCTAATTCTTTTCTTTTAGTTCCGGGTGTTGGCGCACAAGGCGGAAACTTGCAAGATGTTTGTAAATATGGTTTATCAGAAAATATTGGCTTGCTTATTAACTCATCTAGAGGTATTATTTACGCTTCTAAAGATGAAAGTTTTGCAAAAAATGCAGCTTTAAAAGCTGAAGAATTACAACAAGAAATGGCAACTATTTTAGCAAAATAATTACATGAAACTTCAAGACCAAATAGCACGAATTTTAACGTTTGATAAAACGCCAAAACGTATTATTAGTCTTGTACCTAGTTTAACCGAATTATTGGTAGATTTAGGCTTAGAAGATGCTATTGTTGGCATTACAAAATTTTGTATACATCCTGCTCTCTTAAAAGAAACCAAAACAATTGTTGGCGGAACAAAAAGCATAAATATTGATAAAATAAAGGCTTTACAGCCTGATATTATACTTTGCAACAAAGAAGAAAACTCAAAAGAAATTGTAAAAATCTGCGAAGAAATTGCAACCACGCATGTTTCTGATATCTTTACGGTTGATGATAATTTAGCGCTTATAAAACAATACGGACACATATTTTCGGTAGAAAAAAAAGCCTCAGAAATTATTGAAAAGATCAATTATGAATTCACTAATTTCAAGGAATTCATTACGCATAAAGAAACAAAAACAGCAGTCTATTTTATCTGGAAAGATCCTTGGATGGCCGTAGGAAATAACACTTTTATTAATCATTTGTTAGCATTAAACAAGTTTGATAATATTTATCAAAATAAAGAACGTTATCCAGAAATCGATTTAGAAGAAATGAAACTAAACACAAACCTAGATTTCATCTTATTGTCTTCTGAACCATACCCTTTTAAGAAAGAACACATTTTAGAAATAGAAAATTACACGCACCAAGCAAAAGCAGTATTGGTTGATGGAGAAATGTTTTCTTGGTATGGAAGTAGATTAATTAAAGCTTTTGAATACTTTAAAACGCTTCATTAAAGTAATCGTGATATAGTAGAGATACCACAATTAAGTATAAAAAAGAAAGGCTATTTAATTAAAAATAGCCTTTCTTTTTTATCATTAGTATTATACTATTTAACGTATCCTGTATTCTGAAACATTAAATTATTTGTATCCATTTCTGCCTGAGGAATAGGTAATATTAATTCTTCTGCATCAAAAGACAAAGCACCAACATTTTTTTGAGTTCTCTTTATATCATGAATTAATTGACCTTCAAAAGACAACTCTAATTGTCTTTCATTAAACAATACATCTAAAGTTAATGCAATTAAAGCACTCGCGTTAGATCTTGCTCTAACAGCATTAACTTCATCTAAAGGAGGTAAACCTACACTTGTACCTTCTCTAAAGTTAGACTCTGCTCTCACTAAATGCATATCTGCAATTCTTAAAACAGAAATATTGGCAAACTGATTTGTATACTTTGATGTTAAAGTTCCACCAGTATCTGAACTAACATATGTAAAACTATATCTTTCATCATTTGCAGCATCATCAAACAAATTGAAAAAACCTATTTGTAAATCAATATCTCCCTGTCTACCTCCAAAATCTTGCGAAGCATAAAATGTAATAAAATCATTATCGCCACCTTGAGACGTTACTTGAAAAGCAAAAAGATCTTCTACACTATCAACATCATTGTTAAAAGCACCACTATAAGTTGGCGCTAAAGTATGACCACTGTATAATATTACATCATCTGCGGCATCTCTTGCCGCTGCATAATTACCTTGTTGAAAATATACTTTAGCCAATAAAGCTTCTGCTGCATATTTATCTGCATAAACATCATTAGTTGCTGGTAATTTAGAAAAAGCATCATTTAAATCAGTTATAATCTGAGTGTAAACTTCTTCAACAGTACTTCTAGCAATTGATAAATCTATACCATAATCAATAATACCATTTAAACGTAAAGGCACACCTAACTGAGTATTGCTTGCTCCCGCTACATAAGGTTTACCAAAATGACGAACTAAATCAAAATACATTAAAGCTCTTAAAAATTTAGCCTCTCCTTCTGCAATATCTGCAGCACCATTTGTTATTACCTCTAAATTATCTATAACTAAATTTGCTTGGTTAATTACTTCATAAGAATTTCCCCAAACTTCTTCTACAAAAGCATTGTCTACTAAAACACTTTTAGAATTAAATTGCCTTGGATCTACAAAAGTACCACCCCAACTCATTTGAGTTGTGTTTCCTAACAAATCTGCAATTATCTGAGTTCTACCTCCAAATGTTGCATCTTCTCCGGCCTCTGTATACGTACCTACTAAAATATTAAGAACATTATCTTCTGTAGACAATGCCTTTTCTGAAGATATACTTTGTGCTGGCTCAATATCTAGCTCTTTTTCACAACTAATAGTTGTAAAAAATAAAACTAAAATTAATGTATATTTTATTATTTTCATTTTTATAAAGTTTTTAAATTAAAAAGTTACGTTAAGACCTATTGAAAGCGTTTTTGCTGCAGGAGCAGAATAGAAGGTTTGACCTACACCACCTGCATCACTTCTAGATTCTGGATCATAACCTGTATAATCTGTTATTGTTAACAAATTAAGACCACTAAAATATAGTCTTAACTTAGATAATCCCATTTTAGCAATTACTGATTGAGGAATTGAATACCCTAATGTTATGTTTCTAAGTCTAATAAAATCTCCTTTTTCTAAAAATCTTGTAGAATGACTTGTACCATTACCAGCACCTAATCTTGCTTGTGGTACATTTGTTATATCACCTGGGTTTTGCCATCTATCTAATTGATCTACTGTTTGATTATCAAACCAGTCTCCATTTGCAGATTGAAAACGTCCTCCACCATTATAAATACTTGCTCCCCATTCTCCTTGAAAAGTCATTGTAAAATCGAAATCTTTATAAAGAACAGTATTTGTAAGACCTGCTATAACTTCTGGAAAAGGATTTCCTGCTACAACTCTACTTGCAGCATTAGAATCGTTTGTAGTACCTCTATCTAAGCTTCCACTTCCATCATCTGTATTTAAATAATACAACGCATCTCCATTATCAACATCTACACCAGCATACTCTATAAGATATAAAGAATTTACAGCTTCTCCTTCTCTTAAAATATTCTGACCGTTAACAACATCTTGCCCATCTGGTAATTCAATTATCTCATTATTATTTGTTCCAATATTAAAACTTGTAGTCCATTTTAAATCCTTTGTTTGAATGTTTTTAGAAGTTATAGAGAATTCAATACCATCACTTTTCATTCTACCAATATTATTATTAATCCCCCCTTGCTCTGGTGCTCCAGAAGATAAAGGCAAAGGCTGCTCAAATAATAACTCTTTTGTATCTTTTACATAATATGCTACTTCTCCTGAAAGTACTCCGTTAAAAAGCCCATATTCTATTGCAACATCACTTTGGTCTGATGTTTCCCAACTTAACTCATTATTACCTGCTTGAGTTGGGGCAATACCTGGTTTTTGATTGTATGAAACTCCACCAAATAAACCTCTAGAAGCAAAATTCCCTATTTCTGCATTTCCTACTTGACCGTAACTAGCTCTTAACTTTAAGAAAGATATTGCAGAACTCTCTGATAAAAAGTTTTCTTCAGAAAGAATCCAACCTGCAGAAAAAGCAGGAAAAACACCAAATCTAGAATCACTACCAAATCTTGAAGAACCATCTCTTCTAAAACTTGCTTTAAATAAATATCTATCTTTATAAGCGTAAGTTGCTCTAGTAAAATAAGAAACAAAAGCATATTCTGTAAAACTACCAGAACCTGCAGTAATTTCTGCAGCTGAACTTATTGTTTGAAAATCGTCTGTTGGAAATTGTTGACCAGTAACACTGTTAAATCTTCTTTTACTTTTATTTAATTCTGTACCAAGAATAATATCTAAATCATGATTTTCTCCAAAAGTTTTATTATAGCTCAAATAATTACTAAAAATATAGTTCTCTGTATTAACGTTAGAAGCATAAGCCTCTCCGTTTGTAGATTGAAAAGGAGCTAAACTTCCTGTAAAACTATCTTCTGTCTGAGAATATAGATCATATGCAAAATCTGAATTAAATTTTAAGTTATCAGTAAATTGATATGCCGCAAAAACCTTACCTGTTACTCTTCTAATAATTGTATTGTAATAAGCATGCTTATCTTGTAATAAAAAATTTGCATACGTTGTGTTTGCAAAAGGCTCTCCATCTACAAAATCAGGAGAAATTGGCGCAAGAGCAATTGCTTGTAATGGCGATACAAATGCATTATCATTTCCAATTCTATCAATATCCGTTCTAGAGAAACTTAAGTTCATTCCTGCAGAAAATTTATCTGTTAATTTATGAGTAATGTTTAAACGTGAACTAATTCTGTTCAATTCATTCCCTCTAACAATCCCTTTTGTATCGTTATATGCTCCAGAAAAGAAATAAGTAGTTTTTGCATCTCCTCCAGAAATAGAAAAATCTGCATCTCTAGTATATCCTTTAACTAACGCAAGGTCTTGCCAATCGGTATCATAAGTTCCTTCTCTCCATGTATTATTAGAATATCTATCTAATCTTTCTTCTACATAGCCTTCTGCTGGCCAACCACCAGTGGCTAACCCATTTTTTCCAGCTTCTAAAAACAACTCAACATATTGTTCTGCATTTAACCAATCTCTAGAGTTTGCTTTTTCACTTACTCCATTAGAGATATTTACAGAAAACTTTGCTTTTCCTTCTTTACCAGACTTCGTTGTAATAAGCACAACTCCATTTGCTCCTCTTGCTCCATAAATTGCTGCCGAAGAAGCATCTTTTAAAATATCTATAGATTCTATCTCATTAGGACTCAAAGTTAATAATGGATTTGTTGGAGACCCATTATTAGACTCATTGCTGTTTATTAATGGAATTCCATCTAAAACATACAAAGGATCTGAACCTGCACTAATACTAGACTGCCCTCTAATTCTAAAATTTAGACCACCTTCTACCTTACCATTTGTTTGGCTAATTTGAACACCAGCAGCCTTACCTGCTAATGAATTCATAACACTAGGTGTAGGCACATCTGCAATATCATCTGAACTTAATTTTACAATATTGTCTGTTAATTTTCTCTTGCTTTGAGTACCATATCCAACAATAACAACTTCATCTAACTCACTGCTACCCTCCTTTAACACTACGTTAAATTTGCTAAACTTACCTATTTTTTTTTGATTTGGTTTATAGCCTAAATAGCTAAACACCAAAATATCTCCTTCGGTGACAGAAATAGCATAATTACCTTCAAAATCAGTTTCTGTACCTGTACTAGTACCTTTAACAGCTACACTTACTCCAGGTAGTTTTCCTGACGCATCTGAAACAGTACCAGAAACAGTTTTCTTTTGCGCGAAAGTAATTTGCACAATAAACCCTAAAAATAGTGTTAGGGATGCTTTTAAAATTCTTCTCTCCATTATATCTTATTTGAATTAATTATGTCAAACATCTTAAAATTTTCTTAAAATAAAAAGGGAAATGTTAATTTATTTAAAAATAATTCAATAAAATTAATAATAAAGAGAATATAATACACTAATATGGTAATTTTGATGATAATTCCATAATGAGGAGCCGTTAGCTAAAAAATACAAACAAAAAAGACTCTGCTTTGTAAAAAGCAGAGTCTTTTTTAAAATATGTTATTTATTTTCTATATTCTTAATCTTGCAACGCAAACACCTGCTTTAATAACGCAGTACTGCGTAAACCTACATTTTCTCTAATTCCTTTTTCTTCAACTTCAATCATTGTAAAAACACCTTTTAAGGCTTGATTGGTAACATACTGTGTTAAATCTGGATTTACACTCTTTACAAAAGGAATAGAATTATACTTACTAATTAAGTTACTCCAAACTTTATCTGCCCCTACTTTAGAAAAAGAGTTTTTAATTACTGGACTAAAACTAGCCGTTAAATTATCGGTTGTTTTACCCTGTAAATAAGAAGTTGCAGCATTTTGGTCTCCTAAAAGAATTGTTTTAGCATCTGCAAACGTCATATCTTTTACTGCATTCACAAAAATTGGAGTTGCCGTTTTTACAGCATCTTCTGCCGCTCTGTTTAAAACTTTAATTCCCTCATCTGCCAAATTACTTAAACCTACTTTACGTAAACCTTTGTCTACAGCTTGTAGTTCTTCTGGCAACATAATTTTTACCAAATCGTTTTTATAAAACCCGTTTGTTGCAGTTAATTTAGAAACTTGATCCTTTATTCCTTTATCTAAAGCCTCACGCAAACCATTACCTATTTGCTCTTGACTTAAACCTGTACTTTGTGAAACTTGGTTTGCTACTTTTTGTAATTCTGCACATCCTACTAACTGAATTGCAATTACTAAAACTAAAATTCTTTTTATCATTTTTATCATATCTTATCTACTCTTTGGAAACTATTTCCCTTTAAAAGTCACTATTTACTTAAAACTATCTGTTTTTTTATCATAACCATAAGGGCAATGTTTACACCCACTTTTACAGCAATGACCTCTTTTTAGATGAAACTTTTCTGTAAACACTTTATAACCTTGTTCGTTTACATAAAAATCACCTTCTTCTAATTCTATTCTTTTATTATACACACTACAAAAATAGTTTTTAATCCATTAAAAAAGCGTTCCTAAGAACGCTTTTTAAACTTTTATTTTTCTTTTCCTGGAGGAAATCTAGAAATAATCTCTTTTACAAACTCTTTAATTCTAGCCTCTTTTTTTTCTCTATTCTGAAGTTTTAAAGCCCCAGTTCCTATTCCTTGCCAAATTAATTCTTTTTTCTTTTTATCAATAAAATCAATAAACAAAGTACCTTCTGTATATTGAGAAACATTAATATTATTATTCATACCTCCCATCATCCATGGGCTCCAACCCCAACCGTAGCCATAGCCAAAACCATTATTTTGATTTACGTTTACTTTTTCTCTAGATTTAGTAAAAATACTCACCAACATGTCCGGATTATCGGATTTAGTAAACCCTTGAGTTAATAATTCTGACTCAATAGCTCGTAAAATTCGTTTTTTATCTAAATCGGAAATTTCTGCTTTATCAATTCCTGGTTTGTAAAAAGCAAAGGTTTTATATTGATTAAAATCTACCTTGCTATCATAATCTGTAGTAACTTTTATCGCACTACACGAAGTTAAAAGCGCTGTACTTAACAGAAATAAAAATAGTTTTTTCATGAGATGTGTTTTTAAATTATTGAATCGATTATGGCATCATCTACTAAATTAAGAAGCGTAACAAATAAATATTTTACAACTTATATTACATTTCAAAAGGTTTACAAGATTACCTTATTATTTGTCAAACATCTTCTTAAAACTACATTGTTTACTTTCTAAAAATGTAATTTATAAATGCTTCTACACTTCTTATTACAAGCAATAAACATGCCAAACCACTCGTAAAACTCTAATTAACAAGCAACATGAATCGTATAACAAATAAAACACACCGCTTTTAAAATCTATTGATGCTTCTATGTTTGATTGACAATTATAAAACTAAATAAAGACTTTTTCTTTAATCATCTTTTAAAAAGAAGTTTACACAAATATATTTATTTTGTTATGATTATTGTTTAACTTTAATAAATGATTTTAATTGCTAAATTTCTAATACCAAAAGGTTTTGTAGGCATCACCTTATTTCCTTTTATTTTTCTAAAAAAGGAAGATTTAAAAAACGATAAAGTTTTGGTAAATCATGAAAAAATACATTTAAAACAACAAGCTGAATTGTTACTCATATTCTTCTATATTTTTTATAGTTTAGAATGGATTTTTAAATTTTTAAAACATAAAAATGGATATCTTGCCTATAAAAATTTAAGTTTAGAACGTGAAGCTTATCAAAATGAAAATAATTTTAACTACATAAAAAATAGAAAATTTTGGGCATTTATAAAATACTTATAAAACTAACTGTTGTGTTTTTTTTCTTCGGATGTTTTAATGGCTGCAAGCCAGCACCAAAGAAAATAGCCATACAAACGGTTGACGTTTCAAAGAAAAAAGCCTCAATATTGAAATTTCCAAAATACCTAAATTCAAATTATGTATTGGGAAAATTTGATTATTCTAAAAATATAGACTTTGCTATGGTTCCTAAAGAAAACGCATCAAAAAACATCTATGTACGAAAAGAAGTATTGACTGCTTTTTTACAAATGAATGATGCTGCTCTAAAAGATGGAGTTTCCTTAAAAATAATATCAGGAACTAGAAATTTTGAATACCAAAAACGTATTTGGGATTATAAATGGAATGAAAAATATAAAAACATTCCTCCTTTAAAAAGAGCAAAAAAGATTTTAGAATTTAGTTCTATGCCTTCTACTTCTCGTCATCATTGGGGAACCGATATTGATATCAACAACCTTAATAATTCTTATTTTACAAAAGGAAAAGGGCTAAAAGAATATAATTGGTTGCTTAAAAATGCTCAAAAATATGGTTTTTATCAAGTGTATACTTCCAAAGAAAATGGAAGAACGGGGTATAGTGAAGAAAAATGGCATTGGACTTACCTTCCGCTTTCATCATTATATGTAAAGTTTTACAATGCCAACATCAAACTAAAAGACATTAACGGTTTTAAAGGTTATTCTTACGCCAAAGAATTAAATGTTATTAAAAATTATGTAAATGGAATTAATCCGGAAATTATCAAAAAATCAATAAAAAACTAAAAACTTACATCTTTTTTAATAATTCACTAAATTGCAGTACTAATTCTATACAAATATTACGAATGAAACAAATTCTACCATACAAACCAAAACACAAAGTACGTATTGTAACTGCTGCTGCTCTTTTTGACGGACATGATGCTTCTATAAATATTATGCGTAGAATTATTCAAGCCACTGGCGTGGAAGTTATTCATTTAGGTCATGACAGATCTGTAGAAGAGGTGGTAAACTGTGCCATTCAAGAAGATGTAAATGCTATTGCAATTACATCTTACCAAGGCGGACATAATGAGTATTTTAAATACATGTTTGATTTATTGCACGAAAAAGGAGCTGGACCTATTAAAATTTTTGGAGGTGGTGGCGGTGTAATTCTTCCTAAAGAAATAAAGGAATTAATGGATTACGGAATTACAAAAATCTATTCTCCAGATGATGGTAGAGCATTAGGTTTGCAAGGAATGATAAATGATTTAGTGCAAAAAACAGAAGAAGCCCATCCTAACCTTCCCAAAGGGAAGGAACTCCAATCTGACTTAAAAAATGTTGAAAAAATTTGTAATGAGGATGGTTCTTGGTTACTAGGAATGGGAAGCGACAAAGTTTTAGAAAACTTAAAAAACAAAGACGTAAATACAATTGCAAGGTTAATTTCTCTTGCAGAAAATAACCACACAGATTTTACAAAAATTTTCAACAAAGATTGGAACTCCTCCCCTTCAGGGAAGTCGGGAGAGGCCTCTTCTCCCGTGCTAGGAATTACTGGAACTGGTGGAGCAGGAAAATCTAGTTTAGTTGACGAATTAGTCCGTCGATTTTTAATTGATTTTCCAGAGAAAACAATCGGAATCATTTCTGTTGATCCATCAAAAAGAAAAACAGGAGGCGCACTTTTAGGAGATAGAATTAGAATGAATTCTATAAATAATTCTCGTGTTTATATGCGTTCTTTAGCTACAAGACAATCTAATTTGGCTTTATCAAAAAATGTAAACGAAGCTATTGACGTTTTAAAAGCTGCTGAATTCGATTTAATTATTTTAGAAACTTCCGGAATTGGACAATCTGACACCGAAATAACAGAACATTCTGATACTTCTTTGTATGTAATGACTCCGGAATTTGGCGCTGCAACGCAATTAGAAAAGATTGATATGCTAGATTATGCGGATTTAGTTGCCATTAATAAGTTTGATAAACGTGGTGCTTTAGATGCTGTTAGAGATGTGAAAAAACAGTACATGCGTAACAACAATCTTTGGCACATTCACCAAGATGATTTACCTGTTTATGGAACGATTGCTTCTCAATTTAACGATCCAGGAATGAATACTTTATACAAAAGTATTATGGACAAGTTGGTTGAAAAAACTGGCGTAGATTTAAAGTCGAGCATGGAAATTACCACAGAAATGTCTGAAAAAATCTTTGTAATTCCGCCTGCTAGAGTTCGGTATTTATCTGAAATAGCAGAAAGCAATAGAACGTATGATTTAAATGTTGATAAACAGGTTGTGGTTGCTCAAAAATTATATGGAATTTATCAAACGATATTATCTATTACAGAAAATAATACGTCATTGCGAGGAACGAAGCAATCTCTTCTTACTAAAACAGGACTAAATAGCGACGAGATCCTAAAACAAGTTCAGAATGACAAGTCCAATGTCATTCCGACAGAAGGAGGAACGACTGACGAGGAATCTCAAGCATTCTTCTTAAAATTATTGCTGAACCAATTCGAAAAAGTAAAACTAAACCTCCATCCTTTAAATTGGGAAATTATCTTAAACTGGGATGAGAAAGTTCAGAAATATAAAAACGCAATTTATACGTTTAAAGTACGTGATAAAGAAATTAATATAGAAACGCATAGTGAATCACTTTCGCACACTCAAATTCCTAAAATAGCTTTACCCAAATACAAAGCTTGGGGAGATTTATTACGTTGGAATTTACAAGAAAATGTTCCGGGAGAATTCCCTTACACCGCAGGATTATATCCGTTTAAAAGAACTGGTGAAGACCCAACAAGAATGTTTGCTGGTGAAGGTGGTCCAGAAAGAACAAACAGAAGATTTCATTACGTAAGTTTAGGAATGGATGCAAAACGCCTTTCTACAGCTTTTGATTCGGTTACCTTATATGGAAATGATCCAGGGAAAAGACCTGATGTTTATGGAAAAATTGGTAATGCAGGCGTTTCAATTTGTTGTTTAGACGATGCAAAAAAATTATATTCTGGTTTTGATTTAAGTCATCATATGACTTCTGTTTCTATGACCATCAATGGACCAGCACCAATGTTGTTAGGTTTTTTTATGAATGCTGCGATTGATCAAAATTGCGAGAAATACATTATCGAAAACAAATTAGAAACACAAGTTGAAGCTACTTTTATAGAATTTTATGATTTAAAAGGTTTAGAAAGACCAAAATACCAAGGTGAATTACCTGAAGGAAATAATGGTTTAGGTTTAATGCTTTTAGGTTTAACCGGAGATTTGATTTTACCTTCTGAGGTTTATCAACAAATAAAAAAAGACACATTAACTCAAGTTAGAGGAACGGTACAGGCAGATATTTTAAAAGAAGATCAAGCACAGAATACGTGTATTTTTTCTACAGAATTTGCGTTGCGATTAATGGGTGACGTACAAGAATATTTTATTGAAAAACAAGTGAGAAATTTTTATTCGGTTTCTATATCTGGATATCATATTGCAGAAGCCGGTGCAAACCCAATTACGCAATTGGCGTTGACATTGTCTAACGGATTTACCTATGTAGAATATTATTTAAGTAGAGGAATGGATATTAATAAATTCGGCCCCAATTTATCTTTCTTTTTCTCTAACGGAATTGACCCTGAATATTCTGTAATAGGAAGAGTTGCGCGTAAAATTTGGGCAAAAGCCATGAAAAACAAATACGGCGCAAACCCAAGAGCTCAAATGTTAAAGTATCATATTCAGACTTCTGGTCGTTCTTTACACGCACAAGAAATTGATTTTAATGATATTAGAACAACATTACAAGCATTGTATGCCATTAATGATAATTGTAATTCTCTACACACAAACGCCTATGATGAAGCCATTACAACGCCGACTGAAGAATCCGTAAGAAGAGCGATGGCAATTCAATTAATTATCAATAAAGAATTAGGTTTAACAAAGAATGAAAACCCAATACAAGGTGCATTTATTATTGAAGAATTGACCGATTTAGTAGAAGCTGCAGTTTTAGAAGAATTTGATAGAATTACAGAACGTGGTGGCGTTTTAGGCGCTATGGAAACCATGTATCAGCGTTCTAAAATACAGGAAGAAAGTTTGTACTATGAGACTTTAAAGCACAATGGAGCATTCCCTATTATTGGTGTAAATACTTTTTTAAGTTCTAAAGGATCTCCAACAGTTCAGCCAGCAGAAATTATTAGAGCAACGGAAACAGAAAAGCAACATCAAATTAAAACGAAAGAAAACCTCAACAAAATAAATCCGAAGAAAGTTGAACAGCAAATTGCAATTTTACAAGAAGCAGCAATTAAAAATGAAAATTTATTTGATAAATTAATGGAAGCTACCAAAGTGTGTTCTTTAGGACAAATTACGGAAGCGTTGTTTAAAGTTGGCGGACAGTATAGAAGAAATATGTAGAAGGTAATTTCTTTATAAAAATAAAAATCCGCATAAATTATATGCGGATTTTTTTTGATTTAAATAAATCTACCATTTTTGTTAATAGTGTGTTCGAAAAGATTACCAAAACTAGAAGTTTTAGAATGTTTAGAGTTTTAAAAAAAGGCAGCAATATAAAATTACCACCTTTCTAATTAACTGTAGTAAGAATCCCCCAACTCTTAAACAGTATTTTAAAATTACTTTTTAAACTCCTTGCGCATCACCAATAACACGATCTATAAAATCTGTATTGATATATAAAAGCCTTGCTAAGTTGTACAAAACATTTACTTCGCTATCATCTATTTCTCCATCGGCATAAGAAATAATAGATAAATCTCTTAAAATATTTAGCTTTTGCATTACAGACAACACAACATCTAAATCTTTGGTAAGTTGTTGTACTTCGCTAATCATTTCATCTTCTGTAAGCCCTTTTATGGTCATCATGCAGTTGGCAAAAACTTTGGGAGCCACAATACTGCTTAAGGCTTGTATTTCAGAATCATCTACAACACCATCTGCATTGGAAATTAAATAGCCTCCTAAAAACATTAAACGTTGTATTTTCTCTGAATGTTCGCTTTCATCCTCTAAATTTTCCGGTTCCATTAAAGACATAATTCTTTTAATTTCAACCTCCATAGCCTCTTCTGTAATTTCACCTGAAACAGATGTATTAAAAGCAGCATACGTTTCACTTTTATTAAAAAGTTCTAAAGCTTTAATTCTTAACGGACTGAAAGGATGAGTGCTATACCAGTCTGAAGGATCTAAATTAGAATCATTCAAAACTTCTTCTAAATCTACAAATTGTTCTATGTAGGCATTTAGTTGAAAATCTAAAGAATCTGTGGTTACACCAGATGATAATTTAAAGAAAGTACGCCCTACAGCTTCAAAATTTTGACAACATAACAAGCCTGCTCTATCAGCACTAATTTCTGCATTTCTGTTCCAAGCATATAATTTCATTGCGTGAATTGGAGCTAAATCATTTTCACCAGTATCTAAAATTTGTCTTACAGGATAATCGAAATGTTCAAAAAGCACATGTCCTATTTCATGACCAACTACAAAAGTTAATTCTTCTTTAGAGAAACGTTCTAAAATTCCGGATGATAAAATAATGTATAATTTATTATCGTCTGGCGGATAACAAGAAGCGTTAAAAGTATCTCCTTGGTACACAAAAAACTCAATATCTGCTTTAAGCATTAACGTTTTTTTACAATGCTCTCCTATTTCATGAAGCATTGGCGCTAAGGTTTTTGTTAACCTTAAACTAGATTTTAACAAATGCTTTCTAGACTTAAATTTACCACTATTCTTATTTACTTTTTCTAACGTTTTTTGTATTAAATCGTCTTGTTGAAAAGCAATAACATAATCTCTATCGCCATCATAAACTAATAAGTTTAAGTCGATATCAGCCCTATTATTTGTATAGATTCCTTCTACAGTTTCTGCTTCTGCTTTATGATTTAAAGCATTTATCTCTTCTATACGTTTCGTATATTCTGCTGCTAATTCTGTTGTTAAATTTTGAAAAACAATACTAGCTTCTTGTATTTTATCGAAATTTCCTGATGCTTGTGCATCATTTAAATCGGTTAACATCTTTTCTTGCGCTGTATTTAAAGCCGCTTGATGTTCTTTTTCTAATTCTGAAAGTGTATGTGCTATATATGACATAATATTTTTAGGCTTTAACTGTTATTTTTGAATTAGAAATTTTCATTAACCTTCCTTTTAAATCGAAAATCCCTAAAATTTGATCATCCCCTTTTTTAGCAACAATATTGTTACCTGGTAATTCTACTTCATACCCTTTTCCTTTTAAATAAAAGTACAAACTGTATTTATGAGGAAACGTATAGTTTGCAGCAACCTTTGTAAAATGAGAGCATATTAAAGCAGGTGCTGTTCTAGCTTTACTATCTGCTTCGGCAGATGTAATGGTAACATAAACAGTTAAGCCTTTAAAAGTTAATGGCACATAACAGCTTTCTTTTGCCATTGCAGAAATAATTGTAGAAAAATAAACTCCAGGATCTGAACTAAATTCTCTTTTAGATGTTGTAAAATCTTCAATTTGATAAGCTTCCCCTATCGTTTTTGCCGCTAGAGCAGTTTGTAAAAACTTTTCTGGAATACCACTTTGTGTATTTCCCCAAGCCCATAGCCAACTTTTTTCATTTTCTGAATAAGTACCTAAAACTTGAATATCAAAAACTTTATCGTCTCCATACGTTAATTTACCTTCTAAGATATCACAAGTCCAACCTAAACCTTCTACCATTTCTCCAAAAACCTCTTGTTTTTCGGTAGAAATTACAAACGATTGATTGTACAATTCTTCAATAGTTACTTTATTTTCTTGTTCATCTGTGGTTGCTTGTTTGTTTTCTGTTTCAGATGTTGCCGTTTCAGCTGTTGCTGCTTCTGGGGTTCCTTCTGCAAATTCTTCTAACTTTTCTTCTAATAAATAAATAATTCGAGCAGTTCTACGATCTACATTATCGGCATTCATAACAGGGCTGTGATCAATTTTTAAAACACCTTCTTCAAAAGTAATTGCACGGTCTAAATTATGTTCGTCGTTTTCATTAACGATAACAACTTCTTTTAATCCGGCTTTTAAAAGTTCAATCCCCATATCATCAACACAAATAGCTTTAAAAGCTTCTATTAATGGTTGAAAATAGATTTTAGGAAACGTATCATTATATAAATGAGAAAATCGATCTTCCATTAAAGTGTTCCAAGAAATATTTAATGGAACGGTAAAACCTGCTGCCGTATTAATTTCTGTTTCTAACGCTGGAAATAATTCTTTTTGAAATGCTTGGATAATTCTTTTTTCTTTAAGTCCCATAATTGTATTGTTTTAATTTTATTAATTTTGTATTTACTTTATAATATTTGAAGTAATTTTTCTTCTAAAATAGTCGCTAATTTTTCTGGTAAAGCTTTATCAATATTTATTGATATGGTTAGTGTTTTTCCTTGATATTTAAGAGCTAACTTGTCTGCTTGTTGCAAAATAATAGTATCAACACCTTGCCAAGCTTCTTTACCTAATTCATCTGTTATAATTTGATGTACCGCACTTTTTAATGCTGCAAAAACATCTTGAATATTTAGTCTGTTATTTAATTCACTTAGAGAAATATCATTGATATCGAATTCTTTTATCTGACTTCCAAGTAGACTTTTTTCTCTTTGCAACCAACGTTTTAATTGCAAAACAGTTACAGCTTCTTTTTCTGATGATAAAGGCCTACTTATAGTTCCTTTAGATAACTCTACAACCATTTTTTTAGGTTGTTTTACAGTAATCATTGTAATAGTATGCAGGTTAAAAAAAGTTACTTCTTCTTGCTGAGAAAGCATACAAACCGATTTTTGATGGTTATTGTCTTCTTTAAAATCTAGAATTATGCCTTCTACATAACCTCTGTTGTTAAATGAAATAGCAATTAAAATGTCTTCTTCTTTCTTAAAAACAGATCGTAAGATTTCCTCTGGCGTTTGGGCTACAAACGCTTTATAATAATGTGTGTTTTTCATGATAAAAAATAGTGCTATAAATCTGCTATGAGATATTGGTAATCTTGTGGTAACTGTGTAGATAAAAAAAGAAAAATATCATCTCTATCTGTAGTTTTGTAATCGAAGTAGGTTAAAGTTTTCTTTTTTAAATTAGGATAACTCATTTCAATTAAATACATCCCTACTCCTTCGGTTAAATACTTATTTCTTTCTTGTATTTTTCGTGGTTCATGTTTTTCGAAAGCGATGTAAAAAGAATTTAAATCTTTTTGATTGACCCAAATATTGCTTAAAAAAATAGGAGATTTTGGCTTAGAAAATTCTTTTCTTATAATGTAATCTATATTTTCTGCCTTTACAGATCCATAATTATTTGCAACAATAGCATTTTGCTTATATCTATATAATTCTGTGCTATCATTAAACATAGTAGGTTTTACAATCAATTCATAAAAACCTTTTTCCTCTCTTTTAATTTTAAACTCTACATGCGCTTCTCTAGTCCAAGTATTTGGATATTTATCTAAAACTGTACAAATTTTATTTGAAAAATATTGAAATTTATCAAATGTAGGTTCTGTTCCCAAGTCAATACTAATAGCATGATTAAAGACATTTACATCCATACTTAAAACATCTTTCTCTAAAACGTTGTATAACTCTTCTCTAAGTACAATTTCTTGTTTTTGATAATTCGTTAATGCTTCAATGCTTCTATCCTCTGTGTAATTAAAAGGCACATAGAGCGCTTTATCTTTAGCATTCCATTCAAAATTGATTACAATTTTAGAATTTTCTTTTAGCATTAATTCTACCCAGTATAAATTAGGATTCATATTAGCAGCATTAAAATTTCTTTTAAAAGTCAGAATTTCATATTTGTTATTATGATGCTCTTTTAAATATTTCACAAACCCCTTTTTTGCGTTCGTATTAGAAACTCCGCAACCAACAAACAAGAATAAAATTCCGATTAAAACACTATATAAAATGATTTTACACATACCAATATCTTTTACCAATTACACTAAATTTTAAACGCTCCTTATAAATTATTTTCTAATAACTCTACAAGTACTTTAATTCTACTATTAACGTCTGGTGCATTTATAATAGGACTATGATCTATCGTTAAAACTCCATCTGAAAATGTAAATCCATTTTTAGGATTGTGATGGTCTTTGGTATTTAATATGTGTATTTCTTTTAAGCCTTCAGATAAAGCTTCTTTTCCCATATCGTCTGCAGCAATAGACTTAAAGGCTTCTATAAGTGGTAAGAAATATATTTTTGGATACGAATCTGCATAAAGGTGTAAAAAGCGTTCTTCAAACAAAGTACTCCACTCAATGTTTAAAGCAACATCAAAACCTGCAGCTTCAATTATTTGTGCTTTTAATTGTGGAAATTGTTCTTCTTGAAATGTTTTTGTAAATCTGTTTTCTTTTAATCCCATGATCTTTTAATTTAAAGGTTATTTCTTTGTATACCTCAAAACTAAGATTTGAATAGGATGTTTTTAAAACCGTTTTACATTTGTCGTTCTTCGTTTTATAATTGCGCTTATAAAGTATCTAAAACTTGTTTTAAGTATGATTTTTTACGAGTAGCAACAGGAATTACTTCACCATTTGTTAAGTAAACAGTGTTGTTAGCATTAATGGTTTTTATGTGTTTTATATTTACTAAATGCGATTGATGTATGCGCACAAAAGTGTGTTCGCTTAAAATATTCTCATAGTATTTTAGATTACGAGCACTCATTATTTTTTTATCAACCGTATGAAAAACAGTGTACGCACCATCAGACTGACAACGAACAATGTCTTTTGTCTGAAGAAAATATTGTGCATCCGCAGTTTTTATTAATAAGGTTTTATCAATTTCCTTTTTATTAATTTCA
The DNA here is from genome assembly GCF_016858305.2 of Polaribacter sp. Q13. Taxonomy (NCBI): domain Bacteria; kingdom Pseudomonadati; phylum Bacteroidota; class Flavobacteriia; order Flavobacteriales; family Flavobacteriaceae; genus Polaribacter; species Polaribacter sp. Q13. The sequence continues at coordinate 3,728,881 of NZ_CP074436.1, read as the reverse complement.
GACACTTGATCTAAAGCATTTTTATATACTTGTTCTTTTTTATAACCTACTCTAAAACGATCTATACATTCAGATAATTCTTCTGAATCTATCGGTTTTAATAAATAATCTATGGTATCAAACTTTATCGCTTTTATTGCAAACTCATCATAAGCTGTTGTAAAAATTATTTTAAAATCGATGCTATCTATCGCTTCCAATATCTGAAAAGCATTACCACCAATCAATTCTATATCTAAAAAAACTAAATCTGGAGTTTCCTCTTTTAAAAATGAAATAGCATCGGTAACATTATCTATTTTAGCAATAACCTCAATGTCTTTTTGAGTATAGGTAATTAGTTTATCTAATGTGTTTAATGCATTAAATTCGTCTTCTATTATAACTGCTTTTATCATTAAATTTTTAATTTAAATACTACTTTTGTTCCTGAAGGATTATTGTTTTCATCAAATAAATCTTGAAGTAGAAATGACTTCTCCTCGCCTTTTTTCCTCATTTTTAAACGCTCCTTAAAAATAGATGTTGCATGTAGGTCTTCTGTTACCTCTTCTTCTTTGGCTTTTGCAGACCTTCCTACTCCATTATCTAAAATAACAAAAAGCAATTCTTCTGCTTCTTTTTTTATGACAAGCAGAAGTTTCCCACCTTCTTTTTTTTCTTTTAAGCCATACTCAATTGCATTTTCTAAAAATGGCTGTAATAACATTGGCGGCACCTGTATTTTAGAAACATCAATAGAATCATCTATTTCTAGAGCATACGTAAAAACATTATTAAAGCGTAATTGTTGTGTTTCTATATAGTTAGAAATCATGGCAATTTCTTTATCAAGCGGTATAGCTTCTTTTCTAACATAATCGAAGTTTTGTCTTATCAACTTAGAAAACTTAGCAATATAATTAGAAGATTTTATAGCATTTCCTTCTAAAGTTATATTCTGAATAGCTGCTAATGTATTGAATATAAAATGTGGATTCATTTGTACACGCAGCAAACTTTGTTCTAAATTAAACGCTTTATTTGCAGCTCTTAACTTAGTGTTATACACATAAAAAGCAGTTGCAATACCAAGTAATACAAATAACAAAATAGTGCTTATTAAAAGCCATTGATTTCGTGTATTTATTTCTTTTTGATGATTAATTTCTGTCTCCTTTTTCTTTACTTCATAATTAACATTTGCAAAATTTAAGAGTCTGTTTTTTTCTAAACTACTCACATTTAACTGCAAACTATCTCTAACTATCTGGTTATCTAATGCTTTCACATAATCTCCATCCATAATAGAAATAGCAATTAATTTATCCCTAACTTCTATCTCGTCTTTTACATTTTTATTAGCAACGTAAATATCTAGTGCTTTTTTATAATTAATTGCTGCTGAATCATTTTTAGATTTTAGCAAAAATAAATTCCCTAATCCTTTATAAGGTGCAGCATTAGTAGCTTTAATATTCTTATTTAAAGTAGCGGCTCCTCTTAAAAATTTTTCTGCATTTTCATATTTCACTGCATCAATATAAGTATAACCAATATTATTTAAAACACTTGCTAATAAAACAGGGTTCCGAATAGATTGACTTAAAGCCATAGCTTCAGAATACGTTTTTAAAGCTTTGTTATATTCCTTTAACTTTAAATAAACACTTGCTTTGTTATTTTTTATTGAAATAATAGAAGTAGTATCAATTTCTTTAGAAAACAAACTATCTGTTATGTTTATATAAGACAATGCTTTTTTATAATCTTTTAACTTAAAATGAAGATTAAATAATTGATTGTAAGCTTTACCTTCTATCCTTTTATCTTCAATTAATTGTGATAAATGCAAGGCCTTAAGTGCATAAACCTGTGCTGTTTCAATATCGCCTACATGCAAATACGCTCCGCTTAACGTAATCAAACAACGGCCTTCATTATACTTATCTTTTAAATCAGTAAATAAATTATACGCTTTTAAATGTGTATTAATTGCCTCTTGATATTTAAAATTCAGGTATAAAACTTCCCCCTTTTTAAACAATAACATTGCGTGTTCTAAGCTTGTTAAGTCTTTAGCATTTATGAGTAAACTATCTAATTCTAGAAAGAAATCTTCTGGTTGCGTTTGCGCAATAGTATCTAAACGAGCAAGTTTACTTTTTATATTCGGGCGAATAATATTTTGTTTAGAACAAGCTAAAAACAAAAGTAATAAAGACATTGCAAAACTTAATTGCCATAATCTTTTCTTTTTTAAAATCATAAAAGCTAAAATAGAAAATGTTTGAATAAGCTAAAATAAGCAATCATCAATACTCTCATAAAAAAATACTTTTATTTTTTGTAAAAACCAACCATTTTATTGAAACAAAATTAGAGTTGTAACTAATATTTATTATTAAAATTTCAGCAATTATTGAAATATAAATAATTTAATTACTTCAATATTAATTATTATCTTTAATCTAAGATAGTTCTTAAGATGAAAATCTAAAGAATAAATTTAAAAAAGACATATCAATAAAACGAAAATAAATACATATGAAATTATTAGGAATAGGTTCTAGAATTCAACATTCTGGATTTGGTTTTGGCGTAGTTACCAACGTAGATAGTAAAAATTATTGGGTTACCTTTCAGGAAAGCGGTTTAGAAACCATTCCTTTAGATAGTGAGTTTGAAGTTATAGAAGCAGTTGTAGATGAATTAGATACTGTTAGTTTTTACGAAGTAGAAAATACTTTAAGAAACCTATTAAAAAAATATAGCGATATTTCTGAAGTAGTGCATATTGCAGATAAATGGAAAGGTGGCACTTTAACCCTAGCTCCTAAAGATTCTAATTTAAGTTCTAAAGAAATTCCTATTGATGGTTTTTTCCATAAAATAGTAATGGTTAGAGATCGTGTTAGAGTTATGGAACAAAAAATAAATGCAAGTAAAACGCTAGACGATCAAGACAAAATTGATTTACAACAATACATCACAAGAATTTATGGTAGTTTAACTACGTTTAATGTGTTGTTCCAGTTAAAATCTGATCATTTTATTGGTTCTAAATCTAAATAAAATAGAATAATTTGCATCTTTTTTAACTAGTCAGCGTCTATTCTATGAATATTAAAACAAATATCATGGAAAATAATAATTGTACTTGTAATTGTGAAGGTTGTAAAACCGGAGATTGTAAAAATTGTAATTGTACAAACTGTACTTGCAGCAATTGTAACTGTTAAAAAAATCGTCATTGCACAGTTTGAAATAATCTACTTATAAATAAAAGATTGCTTCATACTTTGCAATGACGTAAATTTCTATTATGACTACAAAACAAGTTTGGACTTTATATTCTGAAGATTTAAAACGATTTATTATCAGCAAAGTAAAAGATACCACTATTGCAGATGATATTTTGCAGGATACTTTTATAAAAATTCATACTAAAACACATAGCTTAAAAGATATTACAAAACTAAAATCTTGGTGTTTTACAGTGGCTAGAAATTCTATTCTAGATTACTGGAAGTCTACAAATAAAACTTTTGAAATTGCAAATTTTGAAAGTGAATCAAAAATTTCAGAAACGATTCACACAGAAAAAGACTGCTTAAGAAGTATCTTAAAAAACTTACCTAAAAAATACAGAGACCCTTTATTTCTTTCAGATATAAAAGGGATGAAACAACAAGAAGTTGCAAATGAACTTAATCAATCCTTACCAACTACAAAATCTCAAATTCAACGTGCAAGAAAATTAATTGCACAAGGTTTTATGGATTGTTGCGGTTTTGTTTTAAATGATGATGGCAATTTAGTTGGTGAAATTAAAGAAAAAGAAGATTGCAAAGTTTGTAAATAATTTAACCATAAAACTCTATTTATGTTTTATATTAGTTGAAATTCTATTATTCTTTAAAAATCGATAAAATGGCAGCACTTAAAAAAGAAGATATTAGTCAAGAAGTATTTGATTTGTATGATGATTATGCACACAACAAAATAGACCGAAAAGATTTTCTAAAAAAACTTTCTTTATTTGCTGTTGGTGCTATTACATTACCTGCTTTATTAAGTTTTATTTCTCCGAATTATGTAGATGCTATTTTAGTACAACCTACAGATCCAAGATTAAAATCAGAAACCATAAACTACGCCTCTCCAAAAGGAGGATTAAAAATGACGGGCTTATTATCAATTCCAAAAGATGTAACAACTAAATTACCCGGAATTATAGTAGTTCATGAAAACAGAGGCTTAAACCCGTATATAAAAGATGTTGCTAGAAGAGCTGCCTTAGAAGATTTTATAACCTTAGCACCCGATGCACTTTCTCCAATGGGAGGATATCCTGGTAATGATGATGATGGTAGAAATATGCAAAAAAAGCGAGACCAAGGTGAAATGTTAGAAGACTTTATTGCTGGCTACCATTATTTAAAATCTCACAAAGATTGCAACGGAAAAGTAGCGGTTGTAGGTTTTTGTTTTGGAGGATGGATTGCGAATATGATGGCTGTAAAATTACCAGATTTAGCGGCGGCTGTTCCGTATTACGGAAGACAACCAAAAAAAGAAGATGCAGCTAAAATTAAAGCTCCTTTATTATTACAATATGCCGGTTTAGACAAAAGAGTAAATGAAGGTTGGCCAGAATTTGATAAAGTTTTAACAGAAAATAATATTGAACACGAAGCCCATTTTTACCCAGATGTAAACCACGGGTTCCATAATAATACAACACCAAGATATGATGAAGCAGCTGCAGATTTATCTTGGAAAAGAACCATTGATTTTTTTAATAAACACTTAAAAGAATAATTTACTTTTTTATCATTCCTGCAAAAGCAGGAATCTATTTCACTATATTTTAATTACTTTTATACTTTAAATATTTAAGGTGAAAAAGAAAACTCTTATCAGTAAAGAATTAGAAAACTTTTACAACAAAGCTTCAGAAGAAACCAGACTAGAAAAAGGAATGGGAATTTTTGAGTTTGAACGTATAAAAGAACTCATACAACAACATATTTCTAAGCCAAATAGCACCATTATTGATGTTGGTGGTGGAACAGGAAAATATTCTGAATGGCTGGCAAAAAACAACCACACTGTTCATTTGGTAGAGCCAGTTTTAAAACACATAAAATTTGCAGAAAAAAGAGCTAAGAAACTAAAGAACCCTTTTTCTGTTGCCATAGGCGAAGCTAAAAAATTACCTTTTAAAGACAATGTTGCCGATTTAGTAATTTTACACGGACCTTTATATCACTTACAAAAAAGAGAAGATAGAGTCGCTGCTATTTTGGAAGCCAAAAGAGTATTAAAAAAAGGCGGAATTATATTAGGTTTTGCAATTAATGCAACCGCTTCTACCGTGGTTGGTTTAATGAACGGAATGATTCACGCAAATTCATTTTTTGATATGTGCAAAAAAGAACTTACCACAGGAGTTCATGATGCACCAAAAGACTTTCCTTTTTTATTAGCAGATGCTTTTTACCATAAACCAGAAGGCTTAAAAGCTGAGTTTTTAGAACAAAACCTCAACTTTATAAATCTTTTTGCTGTAGAAGGAATGATTTGGTTAGACAATGAATATTTTGCAAACATGTTAAATAAGAAGAAATCGAAGACTTTAAAAGCGCTACAAACTCTTACTCAAAATGATGAATATTTGTTGCCTTTTAGTCCACATATGATGATTGCTGTTAGTAAATAAACCATCTGTTATTATAAAATAATTACAATTAAACTATTTTTGATGATATCTTCTAAATCGAAAAAAATGAAGTTGCTAAAAATCAAAAAAAACTCGTACTTATTATTAGGTCTTATCTTTTTAATTAGTTGTCAGAAAACACAAAAGGAAACCTTTAAATTTACAAAAACAGAAAATCCTTTTATTAAACATATGTATACTGCAGATCCTTCTGCAAGAGTTTTTAAAGATAAATTATATGTATACACGTCTCATGATGAAGATACTGCAACCTATTTTAACATGATAGATTGGCATGTTTTTTCAACCGAAAACATGGTAGATTGGGAAGATCATGGTGCAGTCTTAACGCTAGATGATATTAAATGGGCAAAAAAGTGGGCTTGGGCTCCAGATGCAATCAGCCGAAATGGAAAATATTATTTTTATTACCCTGTTGAACGTTCCAAAATTGGAGTTGCAATTAGCGATTCTCCTACCGGACCGTTTACTGACAAATTAGGAAAACCACTTATTGACAATACAAATCAAATAGAAAAAATAGGTCCAGAACCAATTGACCCCGCATTATTAATTCACAACAATCAAGCATACATGTACTTTGGATGTCGAGAATTACGTGTTGTAAAATTGAAAGAAAATATGATGGAAATTGATGGTGATGTAATGAAGTTGGAGATTAAAGGAATTGAAAATGATAAACAAAATGATGGAGGTTTTTACGGTGAAGGCCCTTGGATCTTTGAAAGAGAAGGTAAATTTTATTTTATGTATTCTAATGGTTGGGGCAAAAAAAGCACCTTAGTTTATGCAATGTCAGACAATCCTTTAGGTCCTTTTGAATTTATTGGCGAAGTTGTAGATCCGGTAAACTCGCCAACTTCTCATGGTTCAATAACCAAATTTAAAAATGAATGGTATTTATTTTATCATAATAAAACACTATCAAACAACAAATATCGTAGATCTGTTTGTTTTGATAAAATTACGTTTGATTCCAATGGAAAAATAAACAAATTAAAACTGAATTAGAAAAAGTAAAAAATTATTAAACACTATTTCAATCCTAAATATTTGTCGCCTTTTAATATCTTAATCATGTAGACTTGTTAGAAAAGAGTTTTACTTGTGCCTAAACTTAAAAAAAGATAACTTCGCTATATGTACTAAACTGATTTCTGTAACTACTATTTATATTAAATCGTTAAAATAGATGTCTAATCAGAATTAATAGCATGCAAAAAGGTGAATAAGAAAGAGAATAATTGGATTCTTTGTAAGAATTGTAAAGGCACAGGAAAAATAAGGAAAAGTCTTCCTAAAAAAGTACGACTCAACTACAAATTTTTATTAGAACAATTTAAAAAATCCAATGGAGAAGGAACCGCTCCAATTCGACCTCTAGGTCAACTACAAAACTGTTTAAATTGTAAAGGATCAGGAATTATAGCATCTAACAATCTACCTATTGCAGACACAGAAAACTATCCGCACGTTGCCATTATTGGAGGTGGAATTGGAGGTATTGCACTAGCAGTAGCTTGTTTGCATCGCGGAATACCTTTTACGCTTTATGAACGAGATATTAACTTCGATGCTCGTTCTCAGGGTTACGGTCTCACACTACAACAAGCAAGTAAAGCTATGGCCGGTTTAGGTATTCTTTCTATAAAAGAAGGAATCACTTCTACCAAGCATGTGGTGCACACTACAGATGGAAAAATTATTGGGGAATGGGGCATTAGAAAATGGGGAAGATCAGACACAAAAGCATCACCAAAACATACTAATATACATATTGCTAGACAATCTTTGCGCCTAACATTACTAGAACAACTTGGTGGACTTGATAAAGTAAAATGGGGACATCAATTCATAAATTATAATGAATCTGATAACGAAGGAGTAAGTCTAAAATTTCAAGTGAACGACGAAATAAAATATGCCAAGGCAGATCTTATAGTTGGAGCTGATGGAATTCGTAGTACGGTAAGAAATCAACTTATTGATGAAGAGGTAACTCCTTTACGTTACTTAGGTTGTATTGTAATTCTAGGCATTTGTCCTCTTAAGAATTTAAAAGATATTGAAAGCCCTTTATTAGATTCAGCCACCGTGTTTCAAACAGCAAATGGTAATGAACGCATCTACATGATGCCGTTTAATTCAGATACCATCATGTGGCAACTTAGTTTTCCTATATCAGAAAAAGAAGCTAAAGAACTCAATTTAAAAGGAGCGAAAGCACTAAAAGAAGAAGCGTGTTTTAGAACGCAGTGGCACAAGCCTATTCCGCAGATTGTAAAAGCAACCAACAAAGCAAATATTTCTGGATATCCTGTGTATGACCGGGAATTACTAAAACCTGAAATGCTAGAAAAAGTAGCAAAAGTTACATTATTAGGAGACGCCGCTCATCCAATGAGTCCATTTAAAGGTCAAGGTGCAAACCAGGCTTTGTTGGATGCATTATCACTGGCAAGAGAAATATCAAAAGAAAACAGTTCTTTATCCCGATGGAAAGAAATAGGAATACGGAAAAGTGTATTAACTGCCTTTGAGGCAGAAATGATAGCACGGAGCGCTACCAAAGTAAAGAGTTCTGCTGAAGCTGCTGAATTATTGCATTCAGAAATTGTACTTCAAGAAGGTAATGGTCCGAGAGGAAAGTATCGAAAAAAAAAGGAAGCATAGTATTGAACTTTATAGTGTTTGTGTATTTAAAGTTACGTTTTAAGTGAACCTCTATTTTCCTCTGAAAAATTGAAGTTTTCAAAAATGCAATTGCTTTTAATTTAGCATTTTTTTACATGGTGTTAACAACTTGGCTTTGTTTCAGTCGTAAATTCTAATTATTTCACCATTTCCTTTTCCGTTTACACTTCTTACATATCCGTTAACTACTTTTTTCATTGGTATCGGATTGTGTCCTGGAAAATAGTCTTTGTACTTTTCATAAGCATCTTCGACCATTCCCGAAGAAACCACATTTACTCTAATTCCATTTTCAATTTCAAGTGCAACCGCTTTTACAAAACTATGAATTCCGCCATTTACCATTGATGCACTCGCCGTTTTTACAACCGGGTCATCTGCCAAAATTCCTGTAGATAAAGTTATTGAACCATTTGGGTTTAAATAATTTTGTCCAATACGAACAAGATTAACTTGTCCCATTAGTTTACTTTTCAGTCCTATATAATAATCGTCTTCGGTAAGTTTATCAAAATCATCCCATTTTGCCTCGCCTGCGAAGCATATAATAGCATCTAACCTTCCAATCTTTTCAAACATAGATTTTATTGACTTGCTATCAGCAATATCTACTAACACTTCTCCATTGGTTCGTCCAGCAATTATTATTTCGTTCTTTTCTTTAAAATGGAAAACTACCCTTTTTCCGATAGTTCCATTTCCTCCAATTATTAAAATTTTCATTGTTTGTGTTTTAACTTGAATTCAAAAATATAATTAAGAAAAAGATAGATTATTAATGTACTGTTAATTAGTAAATTTTTAACTACGCTTTAATTATTATCACATCCAATAAAACAAGTTTTTAATTCTCTATTAATCCCTATTTGAGGATTGTTGTGAGAAAATTTAAATTCTTTTTTTAATTCAACTAAATAAACTTTCCGCTGCTCACAATCAAACTACCGCTTGTCATATTTTCAATTTAAAAATCAATTCTCTTAGATATATTTACAGTATCATTAAAAAAATTAAGATTATGATTGTAATAGTAAACGCTTTAATAAACATCGTTGAAACAGCAATAGAGTTGGTTTTTCAAATACTAATGTGGTAAATCAATTAAAATAATTGATAAAACAAATTAAAAATTTAGAAGTAAATAATCTTAAATTATAATTTGTAAGTTTGAAAATTAGCATTAGTAATAAATGAAATTATCTCTAAATAAATCTTATATAGTATTCAATCTCATTGGATGGCTCCTTTTGTTTACAGCAACATTAGCCGGTCCAAAAATATTTCTTTCAGAAGAAGTATTGGCTAACGAGCGTGTCTTATATTATTGGTTAGAAACTGTTGCGTGTGCAGTTCTGGCTTTTACGTTATCGTTTATAATCTCTATTTTTATTGATGATAAAATTAATTTTAATAACAACTGGAAAAGGATTACTTGGAAAATTTTTATAATTTTTTCAATTGTTCAAGCATTATATACCTTGTTTATATGGCCTATATTAGATTTTGTTCAAGAATGTACAAAGTATGAATCTGATGTGGTTATGGGTTTAGTTGGTAAAATATATAATGTTTTTTACTTTGCAACCTTATTTGTTATCTGGCTTTTTGTTTTTTTAACCATTAAGATTTTCCATCAATTAAAAACAGTACAATTAAAAAAACTTCAACTAGAAACAAATCTAAAAGAGTCTCAGTTAAACACCTTAAAAGGACAAATAAATCCACATTTTATGTTTAACAGTTTAAACAATATTCGTGGGCTCATGTTAGAAGATGTAGATAAAGCTAGAAATATGCTTACAAGCCTATCAGAAACTTTACGATACTCTTTAACAAAAAGTGATGTAAATTCTATTTCATTAGAAGATGAATTAGAAATGGTTGAAAATTATATCGCTATTTCTAAAATTCAATTTGAAAATCGTTTACAATTTGAAACACATATTGATCAAGAGTCTTTAAGTAAACAAATTCCGCCCATGATTATTCAAATGTTAATAGAAAATGCACTGAAACACGGAATATCTAATTTAAAAAATGGAGGTATAGTAAGTTTATCAACCACCATAAAAGGTACTCAATTACAAATAGAAGTAATAAATTCTGGAACACTACAAAAAAGTAAAAACAGTACGCAATTAGGCTTAAAAAACATTAAAAAAAGATTAGCCCTACTTTATGGAGAAGCTGCAACTTTTAATTTAAGAGAAAATAAAAATCAAGTGGTTGCTACGATTAAAATTCCATTGATATGATAAAATTAAAAGCTGTTATTGTAGAAGATTCTCGTTTAGCTCGTAATGAATTAAAAGAATTAATTAAAGCGCACAAAGAAATTGAAATTTTAGGAGAGGCAGAAAATGTAGATGATGGCTTTAAATTGATTAATGATACAAATCCAGACCTACTTTTTTTAGATATTAATATGCCAGAAAAGGATGGATTCGAATTATTAGAAATGTTAGATCAAGTTCCTACAACTATTTTTACAACAGCTTTTGATGAATATGCCATTAAATCTTTTGATTATAATGCTTTTGATTATTTATTAAAACCAATTAATCAAAAACGTTTTTCTAAAAGCATAGAGAAAGTAATCGAAAGCTTCAATAATAATCTAGCAACAGCAGTAAAAAATGAGAGTGCATTAAGTTTAGATAAACAAATATTTATTAAAGATGGAGAAAAATGTTGGTTGGTAAAAATTGAAGATATTTCTTTATTTGAAATTGTAGGAAACTATACGCGTGTCTACTTTGATAACAACAAACCATTAATCTATAAATCGCTGGCGCAAGTAGAAGAAAAGCTACCCAAAGAAGTCTTTTTTAAAGCCAATAGACAACAGATTATTAATATAAATCACGTTAAAAAAGTAGTATCTTGGTTTAATGGAAAATTAAAAGTAGAAATGAATTCTGGAGAAGAAGTAGAAATTTCCAGAAGACAATCTTATCTTTTTAAAGAACAACTGAGTTTTTAAGCATAAAAAAAATAGCCATTATTTTACAACAATGACTATTTTTTATTAAAATTTTAATAGTAAATTAAGCTTATCTCCTTTTTTTCTTAGGAGCTCTACTTACTTTTTTCTTTCGTTTATTAAATGGAACAGGAACTGCATCATCAAAAGTATTCTTTACTTCTTTGGCGTTTTTGTTCTTTTTCCAAGAATTATTTTCTGGTAATAATTTTCTCAATAAATCTTGTCTTCCAACTTTGTTAAGGGTGTTTTTAATCCAATCTTTATTTTCTTTTTTGTACCAAAAGAAAAATTTATGTTGGTCTTCACGCTCTTTTTTTGTCTTAGGTGTTTTAGTAGGTTTTAAAGTATACGGATGATATCCTGAATAATAAATAACCGTTGCAACCGTCATAGGTGTTGGTGTAAAACCTTGCACTTGCTCTAGCTGAAAACCCATATCTTTGGTCTCTGCAGCTAAGTTTGCCATATCTTCTACTTCACTTGCTGGGTGACTAGAAATAAAATACGGAATTAACTGTAAATTTAATTTTTTCTTAATATTTATCTTATCAAAACGCTCTTTAAACATGTGAAAATATTTAAAAGACGGTTTACGCATCAACTTTAAAACAGGATCAGAAGTATGTTCTGGCGCAACTTTTAATCGTCCAGAAACATGTTTGGTCATTACCTCTTCCGTATACGCATCCAATTCTTTTGGATCTGCATTTTTATTGAATTCTGGCACCAACATATCATGTCTAATTCCACTTCCAATAAAAGACTTTTTAATCTTCGGATGTTTATCAACCGCTTGGTATAACTCTGTTAAAGGTTTATGAGACGTATCTAAATTAGAGCAAATTACAGGCGATATACAACTCGGCGCAACACATTTGTCACAAATAGATTGTACTTTTCCTTTCATTTGATACATATTAGCAGAAGGCCCACCAATATCAGATAAATACCCTTTAAAGTCTGGCATATTTGCCACTTTATCCACTTCTCTTAAAACAGATTCCTGACTTCTGCTTGCTATAAATTTTCCTTGATGTGCAGAAATAGTACAAAAACTACATCCACCAAAACATCCTCTATGAATATTAATAGAGAATTTTATCATTTCAAACGCAGGTATGGGACCACGTTTGTTATATTTAGGATGCGGTAAACGCGTAAAAGGCAAATCGAAAGAACCATCTATTTCCTTTTCTGTCATGGTAGGATACGGCGGATTAATCACCATCGTTTTCTCTCCTACTCCTTGTAAAATTCTACGTGCTTTTAACTTGTTAGACTCTTGTTCAATCACTTTAAAGTTAGAAGCAAATGTCTTTTTATCCTTTAAACAAGCCTCATGCGAATTGATAGTTATATCTTCCCAACCATTTACAACAGGCAAACTTTCTTCCTTTTCGTTGATAAAAATAGCCGTTTGTTTAATATTTTTTAAACTAGAAAACGGAACCCCTTTTTGCAATAATTCTACAATTTCTCGCAAAGGTTGTTCTCCCATTCCGTAGACTAACATGTCTGCTTTAGAAGTTTCTAAAATACCAGGTAACAACTTATCAGACCAATAATCATAATGAGTTACACGTCTTAAAGAAGCTTCAATTCCGCCAATTAAAACAGGAATATCTGGAAATTTATCCTTTAAAATCTTAGAATACACAGAAGTTGCATAATCTGGTCTAAAGCCTTTATCGCCATTTGGCGTGTATGCATCTTTATCCCTACTACGTTTACTAGCCGTATAATTACTCACCATCGGATCCATACACCCACCAGTTACAGCAAAAAACAAACGCGGTTTTCCTAATTTTTCAAAATCTTGCAAATTATCATTTACACTTGGTTGCGGCACAATGGCCACTCGCAAGCCGTAACTTTCTAAAATACGACCGATTACTGCAGGTCCAAATGATGGATGATCTACATAAGCGTCTCCGCTAAATAAAATAACGTCTAGTTCTTCCCAACCACGAATTTTCACTTCCTTGTTTGTAGTTGGTAACCAGTCGGTTAATTGATGTCTTTTAGGTTCTTGCATAGTTTGCAAAAATACAAGATTTTTATTTGATTAAAACACAAATTTTATAAATGTATTTTTATTGGTATTCGAAGCTATTTCCCGCTTTCACTACTCGCTTTTTTTATACAGAAAAAGTATAAAAAAGAGCTCAAACAAACCGTTCAATCGGGGCTAGACTTGTTTGCTAACTATTATATTTCTAAAAAATGAATCACTTTGTTTATTTTTTTAGTTTAATCATTAGATTTGTTAGTAGCAATTTAAATTCTAACTTAGCTACTTCCTAATTATAAAAACACCAACAAATAGCAACAATATAAACTGTTAATATCTGTTACCACAAAAGTTCTATTGATTTGCAAACAATCTATTGGCAATTTATAAAACGAGAGAACATTTTACAGAGCCTAAAAAGCAATAATTACAAGTCTGTATTTCATTCTTATAAAATATTAGGAACATGAATAAGTGAAATTAATATCCATATTAATAATTTTAACTCATAAATTAGTAACAATATATTTTTTGATAAAAACTTACTCGAACTAAAAATTGAGGAATTCATTTTAATCTAAAAATGCACAAACATTAAATACACATTCTAATGAAAGAAACCACAGAGGCTATTATTCTTAAAAATATAGCAGCACATAAGTCGTTTTTTGCAACACATCAAACAAAAGATATTCATTTTAGATTAACGCAATTAAAAACGTTAAAAAAAGCCATTCTTCAATATCAAGAAAAAATTGAAACTGCTTTATGGCAAGATTTACACAAATCGCCAGAAGAAGCATATCTAACAGAAATAAGTCTTGTTATTGGTGAAATCGACAACCATCTTAAACATTTAAAAAAATGGGCAGCTCCTAAAAGAGTTGCTTCGTCACTTCATTTAATTCCAGCTTCTAGTAAAATTATTTACGAGCCTTTAGGAACCGCTTTAATTGTTGCTCCTTGGAATTATCCTTTTCAATTATTAATAAACACGTTAGTTGGCGCAATTTCTGCAGGTTGTTGTAGCGTACTAAAACCATCTCCAGACACACCTACCGTTGCCAAAGTGATGGAAGATATGATTTCAGAGAATTTTGATTCAAATTACATTAGTGTTGTGCATGGCGGCAGAGAAACCAACACTACATTGTTTGCGCAACGTTTCGATATTATTTTCTTTACTGGAAGTCCTAAAGTTGGTAAAGTAGTCATGAAAGCTGCTGCAGAAAACCTAACACCTGTCGTTTTAGAATTAGGTGGAAAAAGTCCGTGTATTGTAGATGCAGATGCCAATATAGATATTGCCGCTAAACGAATTATTTGGGGAAAATTAATTAATGCCGGACAAACATGTATTGCTCCAGATTATCTTTTTGCCCACCAATCTATTAAAGCTCAGTTATTAGACAAAATTGCAGAAAATATTAAATTGATGTATGGTGATGATATCAAGAAAAGTCGTTTTTATCCGCGTATTGTAAATAAAGATGCAGTAGAACGCTTAAGTGATTTATTAAACCAAGGAACCATACATACTGGAGGGGAAATTGACATCAAAGAAAAATTTATTGCTCCTACTATTATTGATAACGTTCTGCCAGATTTTAAAATTATGCAAGCAGAAATATTCGGACCAATATTACCTGTAATGAGTTTTAGCCATATTGATGAAACTATAGATTACATCAATAAAAACGAAAAACCTTTGGCTTTCTATTATTTTGGGAAAAATAAAAAAGCGAAAGAAATTTTAGCAAAAACCTCATCGGGTGGCGCTTGTATTAATGACACGTTAATGCATGTAAGCAACCACAATTTACCTTTTGGAGGTGTAGGAAATAGCGGATTAGGAAACTATCACGGACAAGATAGTTTTTTTGCTTTTAGCCATAAAAGAGCCGTTGTTACAAACCCAACTTGGATAGATTTACCTTTAAAATATGTACCTTTTAAGTATTTTAAAATTATTAAGAAACTTCTATAAATTAAAAATATTGGAAGCAAATGAATGGCTTTTACAAATAAAATGAAATCGTTTAATTTCTTTTAAAGGCTATTTATTACCTTGCAACAAAAAGTGAAAAATGTCAAAAAACCCTGAATTAGAACTTGCCCTACAATTTATAGATAAGACTGATAGAAATATCTTTGTTACAGGAAAAGCAGGTACAGGAAAAACTACTTTTTTACATCAAATTAAAAAAGAATCTTTAAAAAGAATGGTTATTGTAGCACCAACTGGTGTTGCTGCAATTAATGCCAAAGGTGTTACTATTCATTCTTTTTTTCAAATGCCTTTTGGTCCTATTTTACCAGATCAGATTGCAAATACAAATCAGCAACGTAAGTTTTCTAAAACAAAAATAGATATTATCAAATCGTTAGATTTGGTAATTATTGATGAAATTTCTATGGTTCGTGCCGATTTGTTAGACGGAATAGACCAAGTGATGCGCCGTTATAAAAACCGAAATAAAGTTTTTGGTGGTGCACAAGTTTTAATGATTGGAGATTTACAACAATTAGCTCCGGTTGTAAGACCTAATGAGTGGAGCTTATTGCAACAACATTATAATACTGTTTACTTTTTTAGCTCTAAAGCCTACCAAGAAGCCAATGTGGTTTCCATAGAATTAAAACATATTTATCGTCAGAAAAACGAAGATTTTATTACCATTTTAAATGAAATTAGAACGGATACTTTATCAGAAAAATCTGCTGAAATTTTAAATAAAAATTACAATCCTACCTTCTCTCCTACTAAAGATGATGGTTATATTACCTTAACAACCCATAATAATAGAGCCAATTTAATTAACAGTTCTGAATTAAATAAACTAAACACCAAAAGTTACTTTTTTAAAGCGGATGTTTCTGGTAAATTCAATGATAATGCTTTTCCGAATGATGAAAAGTTAGAGTTGAAAATGGGAGCGCAAGTAATGTTCATCAAAAATGATTCATCACCAGAAAAAAGATATTACAACGGAAAAATAGGAATTATAACAGATATTTCTCTACAAAATGTAACCGTACAATGTCCCAATGAAATTGATGAGATTGTTACAGAAAGAGAAACTTGGGATAATGTAAATTATTCCATTAATGAAGAAACTAAAGAGATTAAAGAAGATGTAATTGGCTCTTTTTCTCAGATTCCTTTGCGATTGGCTTGGGCAATTACCATTCATAAAAGTCAGGGGTTAACCTTTGAAAAAGCAATTATAGATGCAGAAGCCTCTTTTGCACACGGACAAACCTATGTTGCCTTAAGTAGATGTACTTCTTTAGAAGGTTTAGTCTTAAAAACACCAATTACCAGCAGTGCAATTATTAATGACAGAACCGTTAGTGTTTTTAATGAAAGTGTAGAAGAAAATCATCCGGATGAAAGTGTTTTAAACGAATCTGAAAAACATTTTCAGTTGAATTTAATTTCTGAATTGTTCGATTATCAACCATTTTTATATCCCATTTCTAGATTGATTGATATTTTTTATAAAAATCAATCAAGTATTAAAGGTGATGTTATAGATCATTTACAAACTATAAAAGATGACGGTGTTGTTGCTTTAATGAAAGTTTCTAACGGATTTAAAAATCAGTTAAACGCAATCTCAGAAGACAGTATTCTGCCAGAAAATAGTTCGCAAATTCAAGAACGTTTTACAAAAGCGCTCGATTATTTTGTAACACAAACAAAAGGAAACATTCTAAAACCTTTAAATGCCATTCAGTTTTCTACGGATAATAAAACTGTGAAAAAAGATTTTACGAAGCAATTTGACAGCTTACAAGAAAAGCTATTAGAAAAATTGTTTGCTCTTCAAAAAATGAACAATGGTTTTAAAGTGCAAGACTATTTAAAAATAAGAGCAAAAGCCGTTTTACAAAAATCTGCACCGGTAAAAAAGAAAACAGTTGCTTCTAAACGCGACCCTATTTTAGCCTTAAGATTGCGTGAATTAAGAGACGAAATTTCTAAAGATTTAGGAATTCCGCATTTTCAAATTTTTACACAAGAAACTCTATATGCTATTTGCGATGATTTACCAAGAACGGAAAAAGCGCTATTAAGCACTGTTGGAATGGGAAAAACACGTGTATCTAAATACGGAGTGCAAATCTTAGAAGCCATTGAAGATTATTGTAAAAAAAACGGAATTAATAAATTAAACGAACAGAAAAAAGAGGATAAGAAACCAACCAAACAAATTACTTTTGAGTTGTTTAAATCTGGGCTATCCATAAAAGAAATAGCTAAAGAACGTAGTTTAACTTCCGGAACTATAGAAAGTCATTTAGCTAGTTATATTCCTTCTGGTGATATTGATATTCTAGAATTGATAGATATTAAGAGATACAAGAAAATTGTAAACGCCATAGAGGACACCGAGTTTAAAAGCTTAACAGACCTAAAGGAAAAAGTAGATAAATCTTTTTCTTTTATGGAATTGAGAATGGTTTTAATGTCTATGGAAAATTAATTTAAAATATTTTAAGATAAAGTGTAAGTTTTAATAAAAAGGATCGTCTTAAGAATTATGGTAAGATACTTTCTTATCATTTTCTTTTTCATAGCAATTTTCCCACTTCTAATTTAGGAGTGGGTTTTTTATTACAATAAATATTTATTGAAACTCCTAGATTCCTCGTCGTTCTTACGTCTCTCTTTCGGAATAACACTTATTTCTACTTCAAATCTTTCAACAACAACTGTATCGATTTATTACCATTCCATACGTTTTCATCTAAACCGTATACAATATCAAAATCATTTTGAACTAATTCCATTTTATCTCCTAAACCAAAACCAATGGAATTAAAGGTCCTTTTATTATCACCTTGAAAAACATTCAATTTTAAATGTGTTTTATCTGCTCCTACTTGTTTTCCGTATCCGTTGTCTCTTACACAAGTCGTTTTAAAAGTAGGTCTCATATTCATAGGTCCAAAAGGTGCCATTTGCTGAATAATTCTAAAAAACTTAGGTGTAATTTCTAACAAATCTATTTCTGCATCTATCGAAATTTCTGGCGTTAGCAACTCTTTATCGATGGTAGCTTTTACAACTTCTTCGAACTTATTTTTAAAATTCTCATAATTTTCCGGTAACAACGTTAAACCTGCGGCATATTTATGTCCGCCGAATTGCTCTATAAACTCTTCACAAGCATGCAATGCATTATACACATCAAAACCTTTTACAGAACGTGCGGAAGCCGCTAATTTATCGCCACTTTTGGTAAAAACTAAGGTGGGTCTGTAATATTTTTCTATTAAACGAGAAGCTACAATTCCAATAACTCCTTTGTGCCAATCTTCTTGAAAAACCACCGATGTATAACGGTCTTCTTCCTCATTATCAATAATTTGAATTAAAGCTTGATCTGTTATTTTCTTATCTAAATCTTTTCTATCTGCATTAAAAATTTCTATGGCAGCAGCAAATTCAACAGCTGAATCAAAATCCATTTCTGTTAATAATTCTACTGCGTAATTACCATGCTTCATTCTACCTGCTGCATTTATTCTTGGCGCAATGGTAAAAACAACATCGGTAATTGTTAATTCAGACTTTTTAGTTTGATGAATAATTGCCTTTATTCCGTTTCTTGGACTTTCGTTAATAACCTGTAAACCATGATATGCTAAAACTCTATTTTCTCCATTCATAGGTACAATATCTGCAGCAATTGCAGTAGCCACCAAATCTAAATAAGGAATAAAATCTTCTATGGTTTGACCTCTAGAAACGCCTAAAGCTTGAACTAACTTAAACCCAACACCACAACCACAAAGCTCATCAAAAGGATAAAAACAATCTTCTCTTTTTGCATTTAAAACTGCAACTGCTTTCGGAATTTCATCACCAGGTTTATGGTGATCACAAATAATAAAATCTACATTTTTTTCGGTTGCATACGCAACTTTATCAATGGCTTTTATACCACAATCTAAGGCTATAATTAAAGAAAAATCATTGTCATGCGCAAAATCAATTCCCATATAAGAAACGCCATAACCTTCTGCATATCTATCTGGAATATAGGTTGCAATATTTGGATAAATCGTTTTTAAATAAGACGCAACTAAAGAAACAGCTGTTGTACCATCTACATCATAATCACCAAAAACAAGAATATTTTCATTGTTCGAGATTGCAGTTTCAATTCTGGCAACAGCAAGATCCATATCCTTCATTAAAAAAGGATCATGAATTTCATCTAAACTCGGGCGAAAATAATTCTTTGCAGCCTCAAATGTTTCAATATTTCTTTGACATAGTATAGACGCTATTGTTTTATCAACTTGAAGTTCTTTTGCTAATTCTTCTATTTTTTCTTTATCTGCTTTTGGTTTCAACGTCCATCTCATAGCTACTTTCTCTATTAAATCTCTATTTTATGCAAATGTATTTCAATCTCTACTTCTGCAAATTGACGAAACATTTCCATAACTCCGCAATATTTTGTAACCGATAAATTAACTGCTTTCTGAATTTTATCTGGTTTTAAATCACTATCCGAAAAATGATAATCTACTTTTACTTTATTATAAAACTTTGGGTGTTCATCTGTTAACTCTGCAGTAACATCAATTTTAAAATCTGCAACTTCTGCACGCATTTTTGTTAACAAAGACACTACATCTAAACCAGAACATCCGGCCAATGAAGCTAACATTAAAGCTTTTGGTCTGTACCCTTTTCCTTCTCCTCCACTTTCTTCTCCTGCATCCATGGTCAAATTTAATCCACTCGGATTGTCAGATTCAAATTGCATGTTTTCTTTCCAGGTAGTTTTTACAATATTTGTAGCCATATTAGATGATTTTGTTATTTTATTTAAAAATTACTTCTTGAACAAAAATAAGAAAACCTAAAGACTTAAAAGAAGTATCCTTTTTTATATTTATTTAACGAACTTTAAATCAACAATTATTAAAACCTAAATTATATTTAATATTTATTAACTTAAACTGCGATTAAACTGTTAAAAATGGTTAATTTTATAAAATATTTTAATCAAAAACGCATTTTCATGAGAAAAAAATTATTATTTATAGTTTCTATTCTCTTCCTATTTACATTAAATTTTGTTGCTCAAGATATTACTGTAAAAGGGAAGGTAAAAGACAAAACAGGAGAATTACCAGGAGTAAGTGTACTAATTAAAGGTACAACAAAAGGTACAAGTACAGATTTTAATGGAACGTATTCTATTAAAGCAAAAAAAGGAGCCATTTTAGTATTTTCTTCTTTAGGATATAAAACTAAAAAAGTTATTATTCAGTCTGCAACTCTTAACGTAACATTAATAGAAGATGCTAATATTTTAGATGAAGTAGTAGTAACTGCCTTAGGTATTACAAGAGAAAAAAAATCTTTAGGATATGCAATTCAAGAAGTAGACGGAGATAACCTTAATAAGGCCTCTGAAACAAATGTTGTAAATACCTTAGCAGGTAAAGTTTCTGGTGTTCAAATTCAGGGAACAGGTAATATTGGTGGTTCTTCTAGAATTCTTTTAAGAGGAGCTTCTTCTTTAACAGGTAACAACCAACCGTTATTTGTTGTAGATGGTGTACCTATAGATAATTCTAATTTTGGAAGTGCTACCCAAGCTTATGGAGATAGAGATGATACTAGTGGAAATGTAGATTATGGTAATGCTGCACAAGACATTAACCCAGATGATATTGAATCTGTAAGTGTTTTAAAAGGAGCAAATGCTGCTGCACTTTATGGTTCTAGAGCAGGAAATGGAGTTATTTTAATTACCACTAAAAAAGGAAAAAAGAATAAAGGTTTAGGCATCTCTATCAATAATAGTTTTTCTTTAGAAACGGCTTTCGATTTCCCGGAATTACAAAATGAATATGGTGGAGGGCAATCTTTAACCTTTGCAAATATTGGTACTGACGGTATTCCTATTCAGAATGTATCTACAGATGAAAGTTGGGGACCAAAATTAGATGGAAGATTAGTAAGACAATGGGACGGAGAAGGAAATGGTGGAGAAGTACGACCTTGGATTGCACACCCAGATAATTATAAAAATTTCTTTAATACTGGTCAAATTAGTAAAACAAACATTGCTATTAGTAATGCAAGTGAAGACGTAAATTACAGAGTGTCTTATACCAACTTAAACCACAAAGGTATTGTACCAAATAGTAGTATAAAGAGAAATACTATTAATTTAAATTTAAATGGAAAAATTGATAAATTATCTATTTCTACAAACCTTAGTTATATTAATACAAAGGGAGAAGGAAGACCAAAAGGTGGTGGTAGTAGCGATAATTTAACTTACAACATGGTAATTTGGACACAAAGACAATTAGATATTGATAAATTAAGAAATTATGAAAGAGCAGATGGTTCTCAACTTACTTGGAGAACAGACGATCTTAATTCTACAAATGTAAGAGCAAATAACCCTTTTTGGTTAGCTTACAAAGATTATCAAGATGATGAAAAAGACAGAATTATTGGTAATGTAAAAGTTAAATATGACATTACAGAGAAGTTAAATGCCTCTGTAAGATATGGTTTTGATAGTTATAATGATAACAGAAGAGATCGTAGATCTGTAGGTAGTAGATATACTCCTTACTATCTTAGTAAAATTTACGATTTTAAAGAAGAAAATATAGATGCAATCTTAAACTATAATAACAGAGAATTAACTTCCGATATTTCTTTAATAGCTACTTTAGGTATGAATACGATGAGTAGAACTCTTGAGTCTAACATAGGTGCAACACAAGGTGGTTTAACAGTTTCAGATATTTATTCATTAGCCAATTCTGTAGATGCTGCTTTTTTAGAAAGATCTTTAGTCAATAAAAAGACAAGTAGTATTTATGCAAGTACTTCTTTTGGATTTAAAGATTTAGCATATTTAGATTTAACAGCAAGAAATGATTGGTCTTCTACACTACCAAAAGACAATTGGTCCTATTTCTACCCTTCTGCCACAGCAAGTGTAATTTTTTCTAAATTTATAGAAAGTGACGTATTATCATTTGGTAAATTTAGAGCAGGTTGGGCTCAAGTTGGTAATGATACAGAACCTTACAGACTTACAAATAACTATACTCAAGGTTCTGCCGTTGGCGGAAACCCGGTATTTACAATTCCATCTACATTAAACAACGCAGAATTAAAACCAGAATTAACTTCTTCTTTTGAAACTGGTGTAGATCTTAAATTATTTAGTAATAGATTAAGTGTAGACGCTACTTATTACACGGGTAAAACTACCAATCAAATTATGCCTATAACAGTTTCTGAAACAACAGGATATACTCAAAAATGGGTTAATGCAGGAGAAATTAAAAATAGTGGTATCGAATTACAATTACAAGGATCACCAATTAGAACTAAAGATTTTTCTTGGGATATTGGTATCAATTGGGCAAAAAACAATAATGAAGTTGTAGAATTGGCTGAAGGATTGGATACATACTTAATGAGTACGTTCTACACTTCAGGACCAGCAAGTGTTACTTTAGAATCTAGAGTTGGAGAATCATTTAGTTCCATTTATGCAACAAAAGTAGCAAGAGACCCTGATGGAAATAAAATAGTAGATGCTAACGGATATTATATTAGTGGAGAACAAGAATTTATAGGTAGTGTTTTACCAGATTGGACTTCTGGTATTACAAACACATTTACGTATAAAAACTTCACTTTATCGGCTTTAATTGATATTCAAAAAGGAGGAGTGTTTTACGCTAGAGGTTACCAAACTGCTGTCTATGCAGGTACTATGGCAGTAACTGCTGCAAATGGTGTTCGTGAAAATGGAATCGTTGCAGAAGGTGTAATGTCTGATGGAAATGGAGGCTATGTTACCAATACAACTCCTGCTGCTTCCGTAGATCAATACTTTAGACTTTACAGAAGAAACCCAGGAGATTTTACAACATTTGATGCTAGTTTTGTTAAGTTAAGAGAAGTTTCTTTCAATTATACTTTTCCATCAAAATTAACAGAAAAATTAAAGTTAAATAGTTTAAACCTTTCATTGGTTGGTAGAAACCTTGCAATTCTTCACAGAAATACTCCAAAAGGATACGATCCAGAATCTGCAGGTAATGCTTCTGGTAATATTCAAGGTAGAGAATATGGTCAATTACCGTCTGCACGTACTATAGGAATGAATTTGAAACTAACATTTTAAATAAAAAAACATGAAGAAAATTATAATAATATGTATATTATTTGTTAGTATAAGTTCTTGTACTAGCGATTATGAAGAACTAAATAAAGATCCCTTAGCGGCAACAAAAGTACCTACTACAGCACTTTTAACCGCTGCAACACAAAGTTTAATTAATGTTAATTCTGGGCTAGGTTATAACAAAACCATGATGTTTTATTCGCAACAATGGGCGCAAAGAGAAACAACTACTAGAAGTGTGTACGGTCTTTCTCCTGATGGTGATTGGAGTGCTTTTTATGGTATTTTACCTGAAATTATGGAAATAATTAAACTAAATACAGGAGAAGACAAAGATAGTTACGCAGCTTATGGAAAAAACGAAAACCAAATAGCAGTTGCCACCATATTAAAAGTATGGGTTTTTCATAACCTAACAGATACTTGGGGAAATGTACCTTATTCAGAAACTTTTAATGATGATATTACTTCTCCTAAATTTGACAATCAAGAAGATATCTACCCTGCATTATTACAAGAATTAAAAGATGCAGTTGCATTAATAGATACAAATGCTTCTGGTTTTACAAGTGGAGATTTAATGTATAATGGAGATATGACTAAATGGAAAACTTTTGCAAACTCTATGAGAGCAAGAATTGCCATGAGAATGTCTGAAGTAAACCCTGGCTTAGCCAAAACTGAAGTTGCTGATGCTTTAGGAGCTTCTGTATTTACGAGTAATAATGACAATGCAGTTATTGCATTTCAAAATGAAGAAGCCAATGCAAACCCATTGTATATAGAATTTTTAACGCAAAAATGGACTTTTATTGCAGAACCATTAACTGATTTAATGAATTCTTATGGTTCTGGTACAGCTTCAACACCTTCAGACCCAAGAACATCTAAATATGCAGATCCCAATGATGCAGGAGAATATATTGGCTTTCCTTATGGTTTAGAAACTACAGACACCTTTAATTACGCAATAGGAGACCGTTCATTACCAAATGCAACCACAAGAGCTATTGATTTTAACAGCTATATTATGACGTATTCTGAATTGCTGTTTATTAAAGCAGAAGCCGAACAAAGAGGTTGGTTTGGCACTGCAGGAAATGCTGCAACAACATACAAACAAGCCATTACAGCAAGTATGGAGCAATGGGGAGTTAGTTCTACTGCTACCACTTCTT
The DNA here is from genome assembly GCF_016858305.2 of Polaribacter sp. Q13. Taxonomy (NCBI): domain Bacteria; kingdom Pseudomonadati; phylum Bacteroidota; class Flavobacteriia; order Flavobacteriales; family Flavobacteriaceae; genus Polaribacter; species Polaribacter sp. Q13. The sequence continues at coordinate 3,704,088 of NZ_CP074436.1, read as the reverse complement.
ATTTGACTCAAACAGATGTTCTGTATAACGCATCTAACTGGAAAAAGTATATTGGAGAGCAAAAATATCTTGCATTATTTTCTCAAGGAGGAAATGCTTGGAGCGAATGGAGAAGGTTAGATTACCCTATTTTAAATTTCCCTACCGCAGGTTTACTTAACACAACCGAAATTCCTAGAAGATATTTTTATCCGACGAATGAAGGCATTATAAATGGAGATAATCTAGACCAAGCTGTTATAGATATGGGTGGAGATACTTTCTCTACAAGAATGTGGTGGGATCAATAAAAAACTCAAATTAATTAAATTGCAAAAGACCTCTTTAAAAGTGGTCTTTTTTTTTGATTATTTTTTATAATGATAAAATTAAAACATCCAACTGCTCTTTTGTATGATTTGCATTCACAACAATTCGATTAAACTTTTTAGTACTTGTAGCATAATAAAAAGAGGTTATTAAAATATTTTTATTTAATAAAATTTGTTCTATTTGTTCATCAGAATGAAAGAAAACAGGATACATTTTATCTATAGTAATTGCTGTATTATCTTTTAATTGATGATACACGTACTCCATATTACTTTTCAGTTTTAATAATTGATTTTTATAAATTTCTTGTGCATTTACAAAAACCTCTAAAAAAGCAGGACTCATACCTGCACAACCAATAAAAAGATTGTCTTTTTTGATTAGGTTTATAAAAGTTAAATCTCCAGCAATTACGCCTCCGTTAATTCCGTAAGCTTTTCCTAAAGAAGAAGTAATAATCACTTTTATATGAGCTTTTTTCGGTATCAAATTAGAAATTCCGTTTCCTTTATCACCCAAAACACCTAAACTATGAGATTCATCTACAAGAATATAAATGGTGTTCGAAGCATCTATTTCCTTTAAAAAACCGAAAGAAAACGGAGTTGTTTCAAAAGCAGCAATTCCATCTAAAACAATACTTATTTTTTTATTTTTTAAAGATTTTAAAGATGTATGTAATTCTGAATCATTAAAAACAGGCAACGCATTTTTTGGCAAAATTGCTGGATGCGTTTTTGGCATAAAATAAAAAGCATCTACAAACCTGTCTAATGTATTTATAGCAAATTGACCCGCTAAAGTTCCTGATGAAAGTGTTACAGCCGATTCTGTCTGTAAAAAATTGGCTAAAAAAGTTTCACCTTTCTGATAAATTGCTAGTTTAATATTTGCACTTCTAGAACTTCCGTAAGAAACGCCCCATTTTTTAATTGCTTTAAAAACCAATTCTTGAAACTCCGGTAAAGCAGCAACTCCTAAATAAGAAGTTCCACTAAAATACAAATATTCTTTTCCGTTTAAAGAAGCTGTTGTGTTTGGTACTTTTTCTAATTGCATATTTATAATAATGAAACTCCTGTTCCGTTTTTATCAGCATAAGAAATTACACCATTGTGTATGGTAATTCCTTTAGCAATATCTTTTTTTAACAACAAGCCACCATCCATATCAACATAATCTAAAAGTGGTAATAAATGTGCAATGGCAGAAATACCAACGGTAGATTCTGTCATGCAACCAACCATTGTTTTTAAACCTAATTCTTTTGCTTTTTCTAACATTCTTTTACCCGGAGTTAAACCTCCACATTTTGTAAGTTTTACGTTTACACCATGAAACAAACCAAAACATTTTTCTACATCACTTTCTACAATACAGCTTTCATCTGCAATAATGGGTAAAGCAGAATTTAGGTATAACTTCTTTGCTCCTTCAATATCATCTGCTTTTAAAGGTTGCTCTAAAAATTCTACCCCTAATTCTTTTAGTTTTATCGAATTTTCTATCGCCTCATCTGCTGTCCAACCACAATTTGCATCAATTCTAAAAATGGCATCAGAATGTTTTCTTAATTCTGTAACTATTTCAATATCGTTTTTTGTTCCTAATTTTATTTTATAAATCGGCCAAGGAAGTTCTTTCATCTTCGCTACCATTTTCTCTACAGAATCGATACCTATTGTATAATCTGTCATTGGATTTTTATTAATATTAAAACCCCAAACCTCATATAATTTTTTATGTAGTTTACGTGCATACAAATCATTAAAAGCCATATCTAAAGCACATAATGCGAACATATTTTCTTTAAATAACGGTTGTAACTTTTGCCAAAAAATAGAAGGATTTTCGCCTGATAAAGATTCAATAACATTTTTATTTTCTAAAATAATTTTCATCATTTTATCAACTGTAATATTATAATAAGGGTTTGAAGTTGCTTCACCAAAACCAGAAAAACCATCTGAAACCAACTCTACAACTAAACTTGGTTGAAAATCGTGAGACTCTCTAGAAATTGTAAATGTGTGTTTTAATTGAAGATTATAAGAATGTAGTTTTATTTCCATTTTTTACAGTTATATTTATCGTAAAGTTATAAAATTAGAATTCTATAAATAAATTTAAAATCATAAAAATGCCATTAGTAACCCCATTATCTGCAGAACACGATATAGAAACAAAAGAATTAGCATTATTTTTTAATGAGACCTTAGGTTTTTGTCCAAATTCTGTATTAACAATGCAACGAAGACCCGCTATTTCTAAAGCTTTTATCAATTTAAACAAAGCGGTTATGGCAAATGAAGGTAAGGTAACCTCTGCATTAAAAAGGATGATTGCTTGGGTATCTAGTAATGCAACAGGTTGCAGATATTGCCAAGCACATGCAATAAGAGCCGCAGAACGTTATGGAGCTGAACAAGAGCAATTAGATAATATTTGGGAATACAAAACGCATGCAGCTTTTTCTGATGCAGAAAGAGCGGCTTTAGATTTTTCTTTGGCTGCTTCTATGGTACCAAATGCTGTAGATGAAACTATTAAAAAAGAACTCTATAAATATTGGGATGAGGGAGAAATTGTAGAAATGTTAGGAGTAATTTCTTTATTTGGATATTTAAATCGTTGGAATGACTCTATGGGAACAACGTTAGAAATAGGAGCTATTGAAAGTGGAAATCAATATTTAGGTAAACATGGTTTTGAAGTAGGCAAACATCAATAAAAAAAGACCCTCTCATAATAAAATGAGAAGATCAATATAAATTATTAAGGTCCCCCAACCTATTCAAATTTAGATCACAAAAGTAGTAAAAATATTACCTATTACAATTGTGTTTTTCACAAAAAACAAATTTTTTTTTTGTGAATTTTATATAAAAAAAAGGCTTAAATGAAAAGTTCAGAAGAAAAATTATTTAATTATATTAAAAAGAAACTCCCTAAAAACGTTTCTTTTATAGATAGAATTGCAGAGGTTTTAAATATAAGTTACGACGCAGCATATAGAAGAGTTAGTAGAAAGACCGCGTTAAATTTAACGGAAACTTTAAAACTTGCAAATCATTACAATATAGATTTAAATACTTTATTATTATCTACTAAAAATGATAATAAAAAAATTGTTGTAGAAAAAACGCATCATTTAATTGAAGAAAACTTTTTACAAACTTTTTTTGACAAATCAACTAACGAGATTAAAAACTTACAGCAGTCTAAGGGAGCATTATTAATAAACTCTCTTAAAGACTTCCCACTCTACCATGCTGGCAATGGCTTTTTTTCTATGTTTAGAATATTTGCTTTAATTAATATTTCTAGCAGAAATTCTAAAACAAAAAAAATGCCTTTTTCAGAATTTACTACTTCTTCTAAAATTTTAAAAAAACACAATACTTTTTTAAAAGAATACAATAAAGTTGCGTTAATAGAAATATGGAGTGATTCTAGTATAGATAATATTTTAAATCAAATTCAGTATTTTTTTGAAATTGGACTTATCACAAAATCCGAATCTTTAATGATTGCTGATAGTTTAGTAGATTCTTTAAAATTAATTGAAGAACAAGCAAAAAATCAAAAAAGAAACCATAGTAAAAATAGCTATCAATTGTATCATAACAATTTAGTTCCGCTATTAAATACAGTGCTTATGCAATCTGAAAACCAAAAAAATATTTTTGTCCCCTATACTAATTTAAGTTATTTTAGAGTGAGTGATGAGAATACCACCCAACAGATAGAACAACATTTTAAAACGCAAATAGAATTTTCTAACAACCTTTCTGGTGATGCCTCTGTAGAAAGACAAAAGTTTTTTAATACATTATATCAAAAAATTGAAAACAGAAAAACAAGACTTTCATTTTCTACTAATGATGCTTTGAACCCTGTTTTTTAATTCTGGAATCACATTTTTCTCAAACCACGGGTTTTTAGTCAGCCAAAAACGGTTTCTTGGAGATGGATGCGGAAGTGTAAAATAGGTAGGTAAATATTCTGGGTAATTATCTACTGTTTCTGTAAGTGTACGTTTGGCCTTGTCTTTTAAATAATAATTCTGAGCGTACATTCCGATAAGGATAATCAATTCTAAATTTGGCATTTTGTCAATGATTTGCTGATGCCATTGTGGAGCACATTCCTTTCTTGGAGGTTTATCGCCACTTCTCCCTTTTCCGGGATAACAAAACCCCATGGGTACAATAGCAAATTTTTCTACATCGTAAAAATCTTCATCAGAAACATTGAGCCATTTACGTAATTGCTTTCCGCTTGCATCATCCCAAGGAATTCCAGATTTATGAACCTTAATTCCAGGAGCTTGACCAATAATTACAATTTTAGAATTTTGATGACCTGTAACCACAGGATTTGCTTCCAAATCTAAATGTGGTTCGCAAATTGTGCATTTTTTTATTTCAGATAAAAGATTTTGCATACTCTAAAAATACAGTTTTTTGTCATTCCGATGGAGGAACGACGAGGAATCTCATTTTAAATTTCTATGTTATTAAAGATGAGATTTCTCATTAGTTTATCTTGAGCGGAGTCGAAAGGCGAAAAGCTCATTTCGAAATGATCTGTGTTAGAAATCTTACTTTAATTCCAAAGCTTCACCTTCAAAAGACAATCCTTCGAAACCAGATTTCATAAAGTTTCTAATATTTTGATGCGAAATACCATTTTCATCTTCTAAAACATTTTTATAGTGTTCTCCAAAACAAAATAAAGCTTCTTCTTTTGTCAATTTTTGAATCTTCGCAAATGCAAATAACTTACAAGAACCAGAATTTTCGCCTGTTTTGTTTTTAATATCTCCGTTTGTAAATGTGGTTGGCGTAAAATTATAATTATCCTCAATTACTTGCATGGTTTCTGCAAAGTTAATTTGGGTTGGGTTTACTTTTAATTTTGTTATGAATTGTTGGATGATCATATCTAAAGATTGTAAAATGATTAATTCTATTTAGGTTTGTTCTAGCTATTTTACCATAAATCTTGCACTTCTGCCTTAATATATTTATCGTAAATACTTTTTGTTTGCGCGAGTTGGGTATCCGAAATCGGACTTATATTACTTGTATTTAAGTTAGAAACTAATTGCTCTACGCTAGAAGTTCCAGGAATTACACAACTTATTTCATTAAAAGACAAAATCCATTGTAATGCTTTATGCACAAGACTTTCGTCTTCATTAAAAATTGTTTTTAACTCTTCTACAGCCTGTAAACCTAAATTATAATCTATTCCAGAGAACGTTTCTCCTTTATCAAAGGCAGCTCCGTCACGGTTAAAGAATCTATGATCTTCTTTGTTAAAGGTTGTTGTTTTAGTAAATTTCCCTGTCAATAATCCACTAGCTAATGGAACACGAGCAATAATACCAACATTTTTCTTCTTTGCTTCCTCAAAAAATATTTCACTTGGTTTTTGACGAAACATGTTAAAAATAAGTTGAACGGTACTTACTCCTTCAAATTCTATTGCTTTTAATGCTTCTTCAACTTTCTCTACACTTACTCCGTAATTTCTAATTTTACCTTCTTTAGTTAAATCATCGAACAAACCAAAAATTTCTGGACGACTATACACTTCTGTAGGCGGACAATGTAATTGAATTAAATCAATCCTATCAACACCTAAGTTAGATAAACTATCTTCTACAAATTTCCTTAAAGCTGCAGTTGTGTATGATGCATTTATATGAGGATTTAATTGACGACCACATTTTGTAGCAATAAATACTTCTTCAGAACTTGCACGTACAATTTTACCTACCGCTTTTTCACTTAATCCATCACTATAAACATCTGCGGTATCGATAAAATTAATTCCATTATCAATTGCTGTGTTAATAATTTTTTCTGCATTCGATAAACTAAAGTCACTTCCCCATTTCCCTCCTACTTGCCAAGTACCTAAACTTATTTCTGAGATGTTTAAGTTTGTTTTTCCTAATTTTCTGTAATTCATTTTTGCTATTATTTATTGTGATTTTTTGAAAATTAATTTAAATTCTTTGTTCGTAAATATTGTTGGTGTAAAATTATAATTATTTTCAATTACTTACATGGTTTCAGTAAAGTTAATTTGGGTTGGGTTTACTTTTAGTTTTGTTTTGAATTGTTGGGTGATCATTTATATTTTTTTTGATAAAAATAATAAAACCCATCTCTCTACTTGAAGTAATTCTAATGAAAAAATATTCATAAATACCTTATAACAAACTATATAGTTGTTTTTTTTCATATTAACAACCCTTTTATTTATAAGGGTTTTAGATGTTTCTAAAAGTCTGAACTATTTTAAAGTTTATGGTTTTTGTAATCTTGAAAACAATAAATCAATGAAACTACGAATTTCAATATATTATTTATTCGTAAGATTCTTGATTGTAATTTATTTTTGAGTAATGATTTTCTTTAAAAGTCAAAACCCTTTGATTTTACTAAGTAAATTTCATGTCTTAAAAAATAATTGATTTCGATTTACTTTAGTAAAATAAGATTATAAATTATGGAAACATACCAAGTCATAACTTTAATAATATCTGGAATCATCCTTCAAATTGGATTGACTCTAAGGTTGAAAATTAAAGAAAAATCAAAAGAAAAAAGGATTGAAAAGTTTGAGAAAATGGATGATGCTAAAGTTAATGCCATTGGAAATTATGAAGAAAAATCAAAATCTAAAAATTTCAAATAATTAATTTTAACGCATTGGCAAATATTAATATTGATTTCATCACTTTCTGTGATAGTATTACAAATAAGGATTAATGTAAACAAAAATATTGATGAGAAATCAATTTTAAAGAAGATGAATAAAGTGAAAAACTTATTTCCGAATTTAACAATAAAGGAGTTAGATAGCTTTATTATAAATACTAAAGAAAACCCTATTGATAAAAAAGAAACTTAATATTCTTTTCCCCTCTTCAATAGCATCATTCTATTTTTTTTCAAATAAAAACGCATTTCACTGTTATAAATACACATACTTTAACGTTATTAAAATAGAATGACCAAACAAGACTTTAAATACAAAGTATTTTCATTATCAGCACTCATATTTCCTATGATAGCTCGTATGCTAAGCAGTAATTCTAATGCAGAAGATGCGATTCAAGAGATAATGATAAAACTATGGAATAAGAGAAAACAACTTGATAAACACCCAAACATAAAAGGTTTTGTCATTTTAACAGCTCGTAATTATTGTTTAGATATTTTAAGAAAAAAAACAGTGTTGTTAGAAGATTCTACCGCAACTCTTAAAATTATAAAATCGCCAAATGAACATACAGCATTAGAATGGAAAGAATTAAATACTATTATTGATGAAATTCTAACTACTCTACCAGAACAACAAAAAGAAGTTTTTATAATGCGAGACTTAGATGGCTATGAATTTGATGAAATAGCTGCTGCATTACAAATAAAAATAGAACATGTTAGAGTTTTACTTTCTAGAGCAAGAAAACAAATAAGTATCACCTTAGAAAAAACATATAGTTATGAAAGAGGTAAATATTAAAGACCTTATAGAAAAATACAAATCAGGAAAAAGCTCTTTAAAAGAAGAAGAATTTTTATTTGATAACATCGATGATTCTGAAACAGGAATTAAAGCATGGTCTTCTTTTGTAAAGAAAAATAAAAAAGTTGTTCCAGATAATTTTAATGATGATTTATGGCAATCGTTTGATAAAAAAACGACAAAAACCAATCGATTTAAAATTGGTTTGATGTCTGCCGTAGCTTCCATATTATTACTGAGTACACTTTATCTTAATAATCTAAGAAACCAAGGCTTAAGTAATAACGAAAAAGAAGCTTTGCTTAACGAAGCAAAAAAAATGTTTATAGTGACCGAACAAACAAAACCAATACTTAGAATTATTGTAGAAAGTGATTTATTAATTGTCTACACCAAAATAGAATAAACCCATTAAATATAATTACTAATCTTAAATATAATAAAAATGAAAAAAATATTATTTATCGCTGCTGTTATGTTGTTTTCAACAACCATTGTTAATGCACAAGAAGAAAAAAAAGACGGAAAAGAAAAAATCTATATAAAATTAAAAGACGGTGCTAAACCTACTATTTATGTAAATGATAAACTATTCGACTTCCCAATGGAACTGATAGATCAAAATAAAATAGCATCTGTTAATGTTATAAAAGGAGAGAAAGCAAAACAAAAATACAATGCTCCAAATGGTGTTGTTCTAATAAAAACAAAAGAGTTAGAAACGACCTCTATTCCTATGCCTAAAGTAGCAAAAAAAGATACAGAAATCGGAGGTAAAAATGGACCAATGGTAATTGTTGATGGTAAAGTTACAGACAAAGCAATGTTAGATACCATAAGTCCTAATACTATTGATAAAATGGAAGTTTTAAAAGGAGAAAAAGCAATACAACAATACAACGCTCCGAATGGTGTGATAATTATTACCACAAAAAAACTGTAACTACTTAGCTGTTTTTTGCATCAATTCTCAATAAGTAGAAAATCTATTGATTGGGAATTTTGTATATAATTTATTTTGTAGACTTCCCTTCCACAATCACAACAATTTCTCCTTTTGGTGGTTTTGCTGTAAAATGTGCTAAAACTTCAGTTGCAGTTCCTCTAATGGTTTCTTCAAACATTTTTGTGAGTTCTCTTGATACAGAAACTTGCCTATCTGCTCCAAAATACTCTACAAAATGCCCTAAAGTTTTTACTAATTTATGAGGAGATTCATAAATAATCATGGTTCTTTTTTCTTCTGCCAACAATAAAAAACGAGTTTGTCTTCCTTTTTTTACGGGTAAAAAACCTTCAAAAACAAATTTATCATTTGGTAAACCAGAATTTACCAAAGCAGGCACAAAAGCCGTTGCTCCAGGTAAACAATCCACCTCAATATTATTTTCCACACAAGCTCTTGTCAATAAAAAACCAGGATCTGAAATTGCAGGAGTTCCCGCATCAGAGATTAATGCACAAGTTTCTCCGTTTTGAATTCTTTGTACAATTCCTTTTACAGATTTATGCTCATTGTGCATGTGGTGACTGTGCATTTGCGTTTCAATCTCAAAATGTTTTAAGAGTTTTCCACTGGTACGTGTGTCTTCTGCTAAAATAAAATCGACTTCTTTTAGAATTCTAACAGCTCTAAACGTCATGTCTTCTAAATTACCAATTGGTGTTGGCACTAAATATAGTTTACTCATGGTATCATTTACATTATCACAACAAACTTACAAAAGAATTAAATAAAACCCCTTTGTAAGTTTGGTAAATGAATTCAGAAAAGAAGTATTCTTTTGAAACCTTCAATATATTAATGAATACCTCTATTTTATTTCTATTAATTCTGTTATCGAATAATCTACATTATTAAAAGCGTCTATATCTTCACGAATTACTTTGGCAAAAACACCTGGTTTATTTATAATCATCCAATATTTAAGTTTTACTTCTCCATAAAAACCTTCCACTACTTTACATTCAAATTCTCCTGCAATTACTTTTATAGTTTCCGTTGTTATTACTCTAAACGGACCTAGTTTTTCTTGTGGAAAAAAATCATTGGTCATATTTAAAAAGCCTCCTTTAAAACTTTCAGCACCTTTTAAGGTGTCTTTTTCTGTTATGATTAAATTATTTACAGTGATACTTTTTCTTTTTTTATTTATGTTGATTTTTGACAATAAAGTGTCTTGTTTAAAACTTGTTGTGTTTGGTATTAACCTACTTTGTTTATACTTTAAATAGTTTACATGTTCTAGTTCTACTAATAAAGCATTAAAATCTAACCAAGGAGGGTTTTCGTTTGGTCTTGCTGGAAAATTATCAATATTAAAAATTAAACGCTCTAAATTAGTGGAGGATACTTCTTTTTTAGCAATGATTTCTTTTCCATTTAAATTTAGTACAAATACATTTTCTGATTGCTCTTTTAACGTACTTTTCCCTTTTAACAATTCCGATTCCCCTATAAAGGTTATAGATTTCTCATCAGAATTGTACATCCACGTTCCATTAGTTGTTGATTTTATGCTATCTTTTGAAGAAATTGTAGTTAACGAAAAAACATCTGGTAGTTCCATTTTTAGCAACTGAATATCATCAAAATCATTTTCTAATTTCCAAGCTCCTTTTAATTTTGACATTGCGTTTTCTTTAGCAATTTTATTTAGATCTAATTTTAAATAGGTTGTTTTTATGCCCTCTTTTTCTAACACGAGTTCTTTATTGGTACTACTTAAAATTTTGCTCATGCCATTAAAATCTTTTTTAATATTAGATCTCATTTGAATTTCATTACTTCTAATATTGTAACGCCAAGTTGCAATCAATACACTTTCCATCAATACTCTTCCCCTATTAGAGAACTCTATAACTTTAAATGGATATTGTGTATTGGTCGGTAATTCTACTTTGGTTATAAGCCAACTTCCAATAATTTTTGCTTTTTGTGCTTTAGAAGAAAAACTACAACCAATAATTATAAGCGTGATAACCATTTTTTTCATGAGTCTTTATTTTTATCTGGTTAAACATTAAAACATCTCAAGACAAGCAAGCAGTTTAGTATTCCCCCTACTAAACACTAAACTTTTAGCCTGCTCGTTTCATAACAATTTATTCTTTTTTTTAGGTACTATTTTCCCTTAAACTTCCATTGTACTATAAATTATATAATTATCAAAAACTCTAAAATATGTTGAACACTTTTTTATAGTACAGCAATCGATTACATAGATTAAAGTTTGACTATTAGTTATAAATTTAGGTAAGGATGTCTAAACTTTTTTTAACTACCAAAGAATTAGTAATTGCACTTTAAAGATAATAAAAAAACCATAATCACCCTAATATCAAAATCTTAAAATAATATATTTCTACAAACTTCCAAAATTTTCATTTTACTCAACTAATTTCACTCTTATGAGAGCGCTTTTTAAAATTAAGAAAACAAATACTATCCTTTATTTTCTATTTTTTTTGCATTTTCATTTTTATCACTTTTTGCATCATTTCGTAAGTTTGATGCAGCTCTTGATCACTCATTTTTTGCATTTCTTCGTTCTCTTTATCCCCTAAAGCCATTTTTTTCCATTCTTCAAAAGACATTTTACTAAGCATCAACATTTTGGCATCCATATTTTCTATTTCATCTTCATACTCCTCATTGTCCATAAAACCTTCTTCCTTAATAATAGGAAAATCTGGTAGGTTAAAGTTGCTATCTTTTAAACTTATATTAAATTTAGCATCAATAGCTTCTTTAACAGTTCTAATTCCCATCATAGTCATTTCTAATTTTAATACAACACCTTTATACATTAATTGTTTAGCACCGTGTATATCCCAAACTTCGCAATTGTATCCAAGAAAATTTTCAGTACCAATTAATTTACCGCCCATACCTTCTAACATTGATTTACCCGTTTTATGAACATTACCATTGGCAAAAGTTTTGTTTAATTCCATTGCCATATCACGTCTCAAGAAAATTTGTTGTTTGTTAAAATCTACGTGATAACTTTCGCCATTATTTAGTTTATACATGGAATGTGTAGTAGCTATATCTGTGTTTTTTTTACCAAAAATATCCGTATTTGTTGTTCTTGTAGATTTTTCTTCTACAAGTTCTAAATTACCCCAATCTTTAAAGTATAAACTCTCAGATCCTCCACCAACAATTTCACTTCCCATAACACTACCGTTTATGGTTAATTTGTATTTAATAATACCCGATTGTACTTCGTATCTTTTTAATTTAGATTTTAGTTGTTCTGCATGTACAGATAAACTATCTCCAATTTTTTTTTCGTTTCCTTTGCAACTTACTGTTGCAATAAATAGTGCTAGTATGATATATAAATTTCTCATTTTCTTTAAGTTTTGTAATCATTCTTAATTGCCTTTTAATTTAATTCTTTTGTCGTTTATTGATTGTTAGAACAGCTATTTTATTATAATGGATTTGCTATAATATTTAATTCGGCTGTAACCTCCACTTTAAAATCTGTTACCTTTCCACTTCTGTAATCTCCAGTTACTCTAATTGTTAATTGTTTGTTGTTTTTAAGAAGATTTGCTATTTCATTTATTTTAGCGATATCTACAACTTAAAAAATAGTTTGATTGGTATAGGCTTGGTAAATGTTAAACTCTAGATTACTCAACAATTTAATACTGTCTGCATAAAAATCGACAAAAGCTATGTCTGAAGACGTATCATCTCCTGAAAACTCAACAATTTTAAATGTCATTTTTTTTATACTAACATCTTCAAATTGATGTAAATAATCGTGTGTATCAGTATTATCTAAACTTAATACTTTTGTTAAATCTAGACTTTCTTGACTTACATTTTCATTAAAATGGACTGGAATTTTAGCCGTAATTTCTGTGCCAAATTCTACATCGGCTAACTCTTTTATTTGTTTACAAGATGTAAATGTAAAACTGGCTACAATTACTACTAATACCGCTAAAACTTTGATTGACTTTTTCATTATATTTTTTTAAAGTTTTTTTTCAGAACACTCTTTACTCCTTTTTACAGTGTTAAGAAAAAGGAGTAAAAAGTGTTTTTCTTAAAATAATTAGCTTTTAAAGCTGATACAATACTCCTACACTCACTTGCATATATCCACCATTGTTTACTGCATATTTAGCTTCTCCCATGCCAAATAAATTGTCTGATAATTGATAACGACCACCAACACCTAAATTAAAACCGGTATCTGTACTACTTATAGACCCAGAAGACATATACTCTTGTTCATTATACATATAATCATCATAAGGCGTATATTCTTCATCATAAGAATAATCGAAACCAGGAATAGTAATACGCATAATATTTACCCCTGCGATACCATAAATTTCAAAGTTATCTTTTGCAGAAAAAACATAATGAGCATCTAAATCAAAGCCCATCCATTTAATTTCAAAATCTCCTTCTCCTTTCGGAAAAAAGTAGTTAATACCTAGCGATCCTTCCCATTTATCATTTATTTGATAAACTCCTTTTGCTAAAATTGCTACAGAATTTATTTCGGTTGCGTACGCAACACCACCTCCTAATAAAATTTCAGATTCTTGTGCTTTTAATTGATTTGTTGATAATGCAACTATTGATATAATTGCGAATACTAATTTTAACTTTTTCATGATTATTTAATTTAAATTTATATTAATTGATTTATTTAAAAATTTTACTTGCTACTTTAAAAAACCTAAATGGTTTTAAAATCTACTCAAAACTTAACAAATTCAACTCTTCTATTATTTGCTTTTCCTTCCGGAGTACTATTATTGTCTATTGGTTTAGATTCTCCAAAACCATCTGATTTTAATCTGTTTGTTGAAATCCCCATAGAAACATCTTTTTATTATCAATAATTCTAATACAGGAATAAACTTAGTTGTACGTTTAAATAAAATTATTTTGTTAAGACTATTCACAGGGTGCTGCTATTTCTTCTTCTAATTCTTTTATTAGTTCATTAATACTCTGTTCTTCTGAAGCAGGAATGCAATCTTTAAGTTTATTCAAAAAATCAATCACATTTTGTGCTTCCTTTTTTACATTGTTACAGTTTGCAGTAGAAGGAGTTTGATATTGCACCATAGTGGCATCGCTATATTTTTTTAAAGTGGTTTGAAACTCGGCAGTATATTCATCGCAAATACCACTTGTAGGATCATCATTGCTACTAGAACAAGAAACATTAAATAACAAAACTGTTAATAATAATACGAGTACTCTTTTAAAATTTTTCATAATAATTTGTTTTTAATTATACTACAAATTTAGGCGTAGAATTAAAAAAACAGACCATTAGAATAGGTGATTTCTATCACCCTAAAGGGTGATTTAAGAAAGGAAAAACCCTATTAAACCTAACAATAGAAGGGTTTTTACAATTACACTACTAAAAAAGGTGAATAAAAATTTTGATAATGAAGTTAAATCTAAAAGGCTACTTTTTAGCCTCTAAAAAGTGTGCATCTTGAGCTAAAAAGTTAATTGGTAAGATCATTTTTCTCGAAAACTATCATCAGATTTCAAAAAAACAGGTACGTTTAAGAAGAAATTTTTTGAACTGCTTGAACTCTATTTTTTACATCGAGTTTTGTGTAAATATGAGAGATATGTGTTTTAATGGTATTGTTAGAAACAAACATTTTTTCTGCAATTTGGGCATTGCTCAATCCATTAGATATATGTTTAAGAACTTCTATTTCTCTTTTAGATAGTTCAAATTCTTTTAACTCTTTATTAGAAAAAGAAGGATCTTTTGAATTACTAGTTTTTAATTTTTTAATTTGAAGTAAATAATTTTTTATTTCATTATTTTTTTGATCTAATTCTAATAATTTATTTCTTCTCAATAATATTAAAATAAGAATAGTAGTAATACCAATTGCAACACTCGCTATAAAAAGCCAAAAATTAGAATTTGCTTTTTGATCACTTTTATTTTTTTCTTTTGCCAATAATTGAATTCTAGTATCTTTTTTAGACGACTCATAACTAATTTGTGTGCTAATAAAACTTTTCTGAGAAGCTTCATTAAGAATACTGTCTCTAAAAGCCAATACTTGCTTTTGAGCACTTAAGGCTTTTTTATATTGATTGGTTTTAGAGTAATAATCCGTTAGAGTTTCATAACCTAACAAAATATTTTCTTTAGAATTTATTTGCTTTGCTTTATCTAACCCAGCGTTAATACACTTTTTCGATTCCTCAAACTTGTTTAAATGCAGATTATTAATACCAATATTTAGGTAGCTTTTACTTAAATAGCGGGTATTTTTAAATTTTTCTAATTGCGGAATTGATTTTATATAGTATTCGTTAGATTTTTTATAATCTTCTTTTCTTTGATATAATTTTCCGAATAAGGTGTATTTAATAGCAACACCTTCTTTTCTTGGGTACTTTATGGCTAATTTTAACGCTTTATCAATATAAAAATAGGCAGAATCAAACAGCTTTTTTTCTATAAATATTTCACCCAAATTAGCATAACCATATTCTTGCCCTTTGTTATTGTTTCTTTCTTTTTCGAGTAAAATTCCTTTTCTTAAATAATAAAGTGCTTTATCATATTGGTGGGTATCAATAAAAACATTCCCTATTCCGTTTAATGCAATAGATTTACTACGGTTATCCCTAAATTTTTCGGAGAGTTTTAATGCTTCAAAATAATAATTAAAAGCTTCTTTTTCTAAATTTACTTTTCTATAAGTAACTCCTAAATTATTTAAACAGATAAGTATTAACAAAGTATCTGTAGTTTGTGTTAAATAAGATAAAGCTCTTTTATGATTGGTTATAGAACTGCTATAATCTTGCTCGTACCTTGCAGTAATACCTTTTCGGTCATAACAAGTACCTATACCTTTAATATAAAAAATATGCTTAGAAATAGTTAAAGCATCTTCTAAAACACTTTTATTAATTTCTTTTTGTCTGATAGATTGTTTGTATAAGGCTATTAAATCATCTACCTTTTTTATAGAATTCGGAGTATTTTTTAGAACTTGATAGGCACTATCTATTTGTATGTTCTTTTTTTGAGAAAATATGGAAATTGGTAAAATTAAAATACACAAAAGTAGATATAAGTACCTCATACTTAGATTATATCTTTCAAAGATAGTTCTAAATCCTTAAAATAATTAATTACAACAGCCTTTTTTAGTCAAATTTATAATGATTATTTATAACTAATTTTAGTGAATTAAACGGGTTCTGCGTTACCGATTGTAGTACTTCGACGACGCTCAGTATAAACTAATGTTTGAGCTCTTTTGAGGCACGAAAAAAGCGAGTGCGGAAAGCGGGGCATTTCTCTTTAGAAATGAACGCCCAAAAACCTCATATTAAATAGAAAATGATTAATTTTGCAGCTTGAATAAATGAGACTTCTGTCTTCGAAGGAATGGCAGATAAGAATATAAAAATAAAGAAATGTATAGAAGTCATTCTTGTGGCGAGTTAAGAGCATCGCATATAAATACAGAAGTAACCTTAGCGGGTTGGGTACAAAAAAGCCGTGATAAAGGTTTTATGGTTTGGGTAGATTTACGTGATAGGTACGGAATTACACAACTTATTTTTGATGAAGAGCGTACGCCAAAAGAAATGATGGAGAAAGCAAAATCTCTAGGTAGAGAGTTTGTTATTCAGGTTACAGGTACTGTAATTGAGCGTGAAGCAAAGAATTCTAAAATGAAAACAGGAGACGTAGAACTGTTGGTTTCTAAGTTAGAAATCTTAAATGCATCTGTTACTCCGCCTTTTACAATTGAAGATGAAACTGATGGTGGTGAAGATATTAGAATGAAATATCGTTATTTAGACATTAGAAGAAACCCGGTAAAAGACAGTTTAATTTTCCGTCATAAAGTGGCAATGGAAGTTAGAAAATACATGTCTGACCAAGATTTTATAGAAGTAGAAACTCCTTATTTAATAAAATCTACGCCAGAAGGTGCAAGAGATTTTGTGGTACCTTCTCGTATGAATGAAGGTCAGTTTTATGCGTTACCTCAATCTCCACAAACCTTTAAACAATTGTTGATGGTTGGTGGAATGGATAAATATTTTCAGATTGTAAAATGTTTTAGAGACGAAGATTTACGTGCAGACAGACAGCCAGAATTTACACAAATTGACTGTGAAATGGCATTTGTGGAGCAAGAAGATATTTTAAATGTTTTTGAAGGATTAACGCGTCACTTACTAAAAGAAGTAAATAATGTGGAGGTCGAGAAATTCCCGAGAATGTTATATGACGATGCCATGCGTTTGTATGGAAACGACAAACCAGATATCCGTTTTGGAATGGAGTTTGGCGAGTTAAATGCCGTTACGCAACATAAAGATTTTGGTGTTTTTAATAGCGCAGAATTAGTGGTTGGTATTGCTGTACCTGGCGGAAACGCATACACAAGAAAAGAAATAGACAATATTATTAAATGGGTTAAGCGTCCGCAAGTTGGTGCTTTAGGAATGATTTACGCACGTGTAAACGAAGACGGAACATTCAAATCTTCTGTAGATAAATTCTACAATCAAGAAGATTTAGCTAAATGGGCAGAAATTACAGGCGCAAAACCTGGAGATTTAGTGTGTGTGTTATCTGGTGACACCAATAAAGTTAGAGCACAATTATCTGCTTTACGTATGGAATTGGCAACACGTTTAGGCTTGAGAGATCCTAAAGTATTTGCTCCGCTTTGGGTAATAGATTTCCCATTACTAGAATTAGATGAAGAAACAGGTCATTACCATGCAATGCATCACCCGTTTACCTCACCTAAACCTGGGCAAATGGAATTATTAGATACAGATCCTGGAGCCGTAAAAGCAAATGCGTACGATTTGGTTTTAAACGGAAACGAAATTGGTGGTGGATCTATTAGAATTCACGACAAGCAAATGCAAGCAACCATGTTAAAGCATTTAGGTTTTTCTGAAGAAGATGCAAAAGCACAGTTTGGTTTCTTAATGGATGCTTTTGAGTATGGAGCACCACCTCACGGTGGATTGGCTTTTGGATTAGACAGATTAGTTGCTATTTTAGGTGGACAAGAAACTATTCGTGATTTTATTGCATTCCCAAAAAACAATTCTGGCCGCGACGTAATGATCGATGCACCTGCATTTATAGATGATGATCAATTGAAAGAACTAAGCTTAAAATTAGATATTAAAATATAAAGATTTAAATCCCGCTGCTAAAGCGGGATTTTTTATGAACTTTAAAAAAATCAGAAACTATAAAAGAAAATGAATTTTAACAAACTCCTGTTTTTATGTGAGTTTGTATTATTTTTGCCCGCGAATTAATTTCTTAATGTACATAAGACTTATTAAAAGGCAATTAACATCAAGAAAAAATAAATTTATAACAACAATTACTTATACATACAGTGCCTACAACTAAAGATATTTACAGAAAAATCCTAAAGTGGAAATATAGAAATATTTCTAACAAACAATTTACAAACATTGCAAGTGCCATTATTGGGTTATTGGCTGGTTTAGGTGCCGTTACTCTAAAAAATGCAACCCACTTAATTCAACATTTATTAGAAGGCGAATTTATTAAAGAAATTCATAGTGCATTTTATTTTATTTTTCCAATTATTGGATTATTAATCGTTCTATTTTTAGTGAAGTTCGTCATAAAAAAAAGAGTTGGACACGGAATACCATCTACATTATATGCTATTTCTAAGCAAAAAGGAATTATGCCAAAACATCAAATGTGGGCATCTATTCTTACAGCTCCTATAACCGTTGGTTTTGGAGGTTCTGTTGGGCTAGAGGGACCAACAGTTGCTACAGGTGCTGCATTAGGTTCTAATTTTGCACAACTTTTTAGATTAAACCAAACAACCAAAACATTATTAATAGGTGCAGCGGCAGCAGGTGCTATGTCTTCTATATTTAAAGCACCAATTGCAGCGATTGTTTTTGCTGTAGAAATTTTTAGTTTAGAGTTAACTTTAGCATCCATGATTCCGTTATTATTGGCTTCTATTACCGCTATTTTAACCTCTTATTTCTTTTTAGGAGATGATGTACTATTACACTTTAATATACAAGACAAATTTGAACTTAATGATGTCCTTTTTTATATTTCGCT
Organism: Polaribacter sp. Q13; assembly: GCF_016858305.2. Classification (NCBI taxonomy): domain Bacteria; kingdom Pseudomonadati; phylum Bacteroidota; class Flavobacteriia; order Flavobacteriales; family Flavobacteriaceae; genus Polaribacter; species Polaribacter sp. Q13. Next base: position 3,685,084 of record NZ_CP074436.1, on the reverse strand, counting down.
AGGTGTTTTTACGGCTTTAATTTCAGTCTATTTTAGTAAAGTCTATTTTGCCATTGCTAAATTATTTAGAAAAATAGAAAAACCTTATCAAAAATTATTAGTAGGAGGAATCTCTTTAGGAGTGTTGGTTTTTTTAATTCCACCATTATTTGGAGAAGGGTACGAAACAATCAATAATGTATTAAAAGGAAATATATTAGAAGTGGTACAAAATAATATTTTTAATTCCATTTCAGATAATATTTACTTAGTTATTTTATTTTTATTAGGTTTAATTATCTTTAAAATAGTAGCAACTTCTTTAACTTTTGGAGCCGGAGGAATTGGAGGTATTTTTGCTCCAACATTATTTACGGGTAGTTTAGCAGGCTATGTTTTTGCACTGTTTATAAACTACACCAACGTATTTGGACATAAATTATCCTTAATAAATTTTGCTATGGTTGGTATGGCAGGTTTAATGGCAGGAGTTTTATTAGCTCCCTTAACCGCTATCTTTTTAATTGCAGAAATTACAGGAGGCTATGAGCTGTTTATTCCTTTAATGATTGTAAGTTCAATTTCATTTATCATAACCAAACGCTACATCCCTCATAATATTTATGCTGCCCAATTAGCTAAAAAAGGAGAATTGATAACACATAATAAAGACAAAAATGTACTTATGTTTTTAGATACTGATTCGCTTATTGAAAAAGATTTTATATCTACAAAACCTAAAAAAACACTAGGAGAATTGCTAAAAGAAAATGTCGCAAAATCTAGTAGAAACATATATCCTGTATTAGATGATGAACAACATTTTATGGGTATTGTTTTATTAGATGATATTAGACCTGTAATGTTTAACCAAACAATGTACGATAAAATTAGAGTTTCTGATGTTATGACGAGTGCACCAGAAGTAATTTTAAGTGCAGATAATACAGAAAAAGTAATGCAGAAATTTAAAGAAAGTGGTGCTTGGAACCTGCCCGTTGTTAAAGGTGGAATATATGTAGGTTTTATCTCTAAATCTAAATTATTAACGGCATATAGAAATAAATTAATAGAAGTAACTGCATAAAACTATTGAAAAAAAATGAGGACAAATAGTTTTACAACAAATATGAGGACAAAATCTAACAAAGAGTTAGAGACCATTCTAAAAGAGAAGAATAATTACACGAAAGAAGCCATACAAGCTGTAACCTGGGAATTAGAAGACAGAAATATCATAGAAAAAACAGTTGATATTTCTAAAGAAATAACCGAAGAAGATCAAATTACGGATACTTCTATTGCTAAAAAAACTTTAGAAAATAACGAAAGTCCTTTTAAAGAATTAGAAGTACCTTTTTTATATTCTAAAAAAGCAATACTAGGTTTTACCATCTTCTTTTCTACCATATTTGGTGCCGTGTTATTAATGCAAAATTTAAAAGAAATGAACAAGCCAAAAGCAAGAATTGAGGTTCTTGTTTTTGGAATATTATACATTCTTTTTTCAGCGGTACTTTCAACCTACCTGCCTCAAATGATGTTTATCCCATTATTATTTAACATAATTGGATATGCAGTACTAACAGAATATTATTGGAACAAAAATTTAGGTAAAGATTTCGCATACCAAAAGAAACCTATTTGGCAACCATTAGCAACTTCAATACTAATTGTACTTCTACTAGTTATATTACTTTATTTTACCACAACTTTTGGATAAATAACTTAGTTTTAAATAGGCAAAAAAGTAGAGGCTCTAATTATTAAATTCGTTTTAATTTCAATTGTTTTACTATTTGCATAGCTATTATGTTCTTGAATTTCTCTAATTAAATAATCTACCGCCAACTCACCTATTCTTTTACCAGGTTGATCTGTAGTTGTTAAATTTGGTTCTACTATTGTAGATATTAAAGAATTACTAAAACCTACCACAGCAATTTCTTCTGGGATTGTAATATTAAATTTTTTTAAAGTTTGTATTACGCCCACAGCTGCTGCATCTGTTATAGAAAATATAGCATCTGGTCTTTCCTTTAAACTAATTAACTGACTCGCTAACATTTTTCCTTTATTTAAAGAAATATCATCTGTACTTAAAATAAGTTTTTCATCAATAGGAATGTTATGCGTTTTTAAGGCTCTCAAATATCCTTGAAACCTTTTTTCTGAATTATAAGAATGCTCAAACTCTTTTATAATAGCAATTCTTTTTTTACCAATATTTATTAAATGTTCAACCGCATTAAAAGCAGCTTCTTCTCCATTAATTATAATTTGAGTACAAGGAACTTTATTAGAAACTTTATCAAACAACACCAATGGTTTTTGATTTAATGCATATAAAATAGGATCTACATCTTTCGTATTTTTAGATAAAGACATTAAAATACCATCTACACCAAACTGCAACATGGTTAATAACATTTCTTTTTCCCGGGCAATGTCGTTATTAGATTCAGAGATAATAACCCGATAGCCTTTCATTTCAGATTGCAATAAAATTTCTTTTAAAATTGTTGATGTAAAGTAAGAAGTAATATTTGGTACAATAACTCCAATAATATTTGTTTTATGCAGTCTAAATCCCTTTGCAAAAATATTAGGCATGTAATTTAGTTTTTTTGCCAAATCTTGCACACTCTTAGTTGTTGCCGGACTAATATCTGGATGGTCGTTTAAGGCTCTAGAAATAGTAGAAGTGGATAAACTCAGAATTTGAGCCATTTTTTTAAGTGTTACAACCTCTTTTTTCAAAATACATCGTTTTCGTAAAAATACTAAAAACAAACGTTCCCGCAAACGTTTGCGTAACATTTCCGTAAAAAAAAGCATTTAAAACGTTGTAATTGTTAATAAATTTGGCTTATAATTAACTAATTCTTAAAAACATGAAATATTCATTACTTACATTATTATGTGTCTTTAGTTTTTCTGTAGTAGCAGCTCAGACAAATATAAAGGGAACAATTAAAGATAATACAGGCGAAGGAATTCCGAGTGCAAGTATTATTATTAAAGGAACTACATCCGGAGGAACATCTGATTTTGATGGAAATTATAGTTTTACATCTTCAGCAAATGGCGCTCAAACAATTCAAGTATCCTATATTGGATTTACAACTTTCGAAAAGAAAGTGAATCTAAATGGAACTACAATAAAAGTTGATGTTGTTTTACAAGAAGGAGGCGCAGAACTAGATGAAATAGTACTTACTGCCTCTGCAACTTTTAGATCTCAAAAAGAAACACCAATGTCTATTAGTTCTATTAAGCAAAAAGAAATTACAAAACTTTCTGCCAATAGTCAGGCAGATATCCTTAGAAGTGTACCTGGTATTACTGCAGAAGGTGGTGGTGGTGAAACAGCAACCAACGTTTTTGTTAGAGGTTTACCTTCAGGAGGACAATATGTATTTAATCCACTACAATATGATGGAATGCCATTAATGAGTACGTTTGGTTTAAACTCGTCTGCACATGATGTTTACGCAAGACCAGATATTGGTTTTAAAGGTGTAGAATTTGTAAGAGGTGGTGCAGCTGTTTTATACGGTGCTGGTTCTGTAGCCGGAATTATTAACTATACAAGTAAAACCGGAGATTCAAATCCTGGTAATATCGTAAATGTAGAATGGGCAGATAAAGGTCGTTTAAAAACAGATTTTTATTCTGGAGGAAGATTAGGAGGAGAAGATTCTAATACTTTTTATGCTTTTACGGGGTTTGTTAGAAAAGATGACGGACCAATAGAAACAGGTATGCCAACAAAAGGTGTACAGTTTAGAGCCAACATTAAAAAGAAATTTGATAAAGGATCTTTTACATTACATGGTCAGTTTATTAATGACAGAGCTCAATTCTTTTTGCCACTTCCATTAGATGGTGATAGAAATAGAATTGACGGAAATGATGGACAACCAGTTTCTCAGTTATTATCTAGCGAATTAGCACATACCTCATTTTTAACTGCAGGTGGCGCTTATGAAAGCCCTATAGAAGATGGTGTTTACACCGCTGGTGGATATTTAATGGGAGATTTTGATTATAAGTTTTCTGATGATTTAAAATTTAAATCAAAAATAAAATACGCTAATTATAAACATAATTTTGCTTTATATGTTGGTGGTAACGGAGACAACGGAAACCCAATTAAATTAAGTGATTACGTTGCAAATGTTGCTCCGGGAAACCAAGGATATACAGCACAATATCAAGGAAGTGCAGCTGGTTCATCTGTAAGCAATTCAGATTTAGTGGTAGATAATTTACATGTAGATAGATTACGCCCAATGACAGACTATTCTGGAGAAGCGTCTTTTACTAAAACCTTAGAAACAATTAAAGGAACTCATAATATTACAGCAGGTGTTTATTTAGCACTTACCGAAGCAGAAGATGTTAACTATCAATACAGAGTTTTATCAGAATTTAACAACGATCCACGTTTAGTAAACTTAAGTTATGTAGATGCTAGCGGTAATGATGTTACTTTCTCTGAAGGAGGATTGTATAATAGAATTGGTATGACATCTAACAAGTTTTTAACGCAAAACAAAACAGCGTTCTATTTAACAGATGAAATTGTATATGATAAATGGCGTTTTGATGCTGGTATTAGAATAGAAAATACAAATGGTACTTTTAGTAACGGAAACATAGTAAGCACTAAAGTATACGATGATGCTACTTTAACTGCAGAATTAGCAAACGTTAATTATGCCGATGGAAGTTTTACAAGAGGAAATATTGATGCTACGGACTGGGCTTTATCTTTAGCTGCATTGCATAATTTAACAGATGAAGTTAATTTATATGCTAACTTTTCAAAAGGTTTTTTCTTTCCACAAATTAGAAGTTTTGCTCCTGTAGCAGGTATAAAAAACACAAATTACGATTCAGAAAAAATTATTCAATTTGAAGCTGGTGTAAAATTAGGTAAAGAAAGATTATCTGGGTCTTTGGCTGCATACTATGTAAGTTTAAGCGATAGAATTAAAATAACGCAAGCATTTAATACTGCTGGTGCTTTAATTGATAAAACGAGATCTGAACAAGCAACAAAAACTTTAGGTTTAGAAGCAAACTGGTCTTATAAACTAGCAGATCATTTAGATTTTAGAGGTACTGCTACTTACCAAGAACATGAAATTACAAAAAACATTGATGAAGATTTAGAAAATGGTGGATCTACAGAAATTAATGTTGGTAATAAATTAGCAAGACAACCTAATTTCCTAGCAAGTTTAGGTTTAAACTATGACAATAATAGTTTTGATGCGCTGCTTTCTTTAAATCATACAGGAAAAAAGTTTGCTGCAGATAACAACAACGTAGAGTTAGAAGCAATAAACATTGTTAGATTAGGTGCAGGTTACACCTTTGGTTTAAATAAATCGGAAGACAGCCAAGAAAACTTAAGAATAGGTGTCTCTTTCTTTAACTTATTTGATAGTTCTGGTATTACAGAAGGAGATCCAAGGAATGTAAACCAATCTGGTGATGCCGAATTTTTTAACGGAAGACCAATTCTACCAAGAAGAATGTTTGTAACAGCAACCCTTAATTTTTAATCCCCCAACCTTTTATAAATAAGTTTCATTTTTAGGTTACTCACTATTCTAAGTAACATCTGAATAGTGAGTTTTTAAATTATTATAATCCATTTTTAAATATGAACAAATTAGAAAAACAAGCAATAGAAGTACTTAATAATAACTGGACAGGAAGTTTTAGTATTCCCTGTGCTAATTTATATCCTTTTCAATGGAAATGGGATTCTGGTTTTATAGCCATCGGTTTTGCACATTTTGATATGCCAAAAGCAGAAAAAGAAATAGAAACCTTATTAGATGCTCAATGGGGAAACGGATTTATACCACATATTGTATTTCATACAGATAATGATAGTTATTTTCCTGGGCCAGACTTTCATCGTTCAGACCTACATCCATTAGCATCAAAAAAATATAAATCTACAGGAATGACACAACCACCCGTAACAGGTTTTGTGTTAGAAGAAATGTATAAAATAAGTACAAATAAAGAAGCTTCTTTAAAATATATTGAAACTGTAATTGATAAAGTATATTTTAATCACCAATATTTTTATAAAAATAGAGACCCACAGAACGAAGGATTAGTTTATATTTATCATAATTGGGAATCTGGTACAGACAACTCTCCTATTTGGGATGATATTTGGGCAACCATGAATCCGCCAGAATATACTTTTGAAAGAAGAGACACCACGCATGTAGATGCAGCTCAACGTCCGTCTAAAAGAGAATACGATCATTATTTACATATTATAGAAATTGCTAAAGCGAATAATTATAGTGATGAAAAAATAGCAGAATTATCGCCTTTTTTAGTTCAAGATCCATTGTTTAACGCAATGCTTATAAAATCTAACCAGAGTTTAATCGCTTTGTATAAATTTCTTGGAGATAACAGTGATAAAGTAGCACAGTTAGAGAAATGGCAAGCAAAAAGTAAAGAATCGTTTAACAACAAATTATTTGATGAAGAAATAGGCGCTTATATTCATTATGATTTAAGAAACGAAAAACCTTTACGATATTTATCATCATCATCATTTTCACCTTTATTTGCTGGTATTCCATCAAAAGAAAGAGCAGAAAGAATGGTAAATGTTATGCTAGAAAAATTTGGTAATGAGAACCAATATCTATGTGCTTCTTTCGATCCAACAAGTGATCGTTTTAATCCTAAAAAATACTGGAGAGGTCCTGTTTGGATCAATTTAAATTGGATGCTTTTTAACGGATTAAAAGAATATGGCTATAATGATATCTCTAAACGTGTAAAACAAGATTCTATAGATATGATTGAAAAAAATGGCTTTTATGAATATTTCGATTCTAGAAAAGAAATGCATAAAGAGGGTAAAGCAGGTTATGGAGGTAATCATTTTTCTTGGAGTGCCGCTTTATTAATAGATATGCTTAAAAATTAAATTCACATAAAAACAAACTGATTATGAATTGGCTAGATTATAGTATCGTAATATTTTATATCATTTTCTTTTTAGGAATGGGTTTCTTCTTTAAAGACAATAAAGACTCAAAAGATTATTTTTTAGGAGGCAAAAGCATGGGATGGTTTCCTTTGAGTTTATCTACAATGGCTACACAATTATCTGCCATCAGTTTTATTTCTGCACCCGCTTTTGTTGGCTTAAAATTAGGTGGAGGAATGAAATGGTTAACCTTTGAGTTTGCCGTTCCTTTGGCAATGATTTTTATTATGATTGTTATAATTCCGCCTTTATTTAGGTCTGGAGTCGTTAGTATTTATGAGTTTGTAGAAAAGCGTTTTAGTACTTCTACACGTTTAATTTTAAGTATTGTTTTTCAGATAAGTCGTGCATTGGGTACAGGTGTTATGGTGTATACTATTGCCATTATTTTACAAGCGGTTTTAGACATCGATTTTATGTACACCATTTTAATAATTAGTGTTATTACTATTATCTATTCTTGGCAAGGCGGCATGAAAGCCGTAGTTTGGGGAGATGCTATACAGATGATTATTCTCTTCGCAGGTTTAATTATATGCTTATATTTCGGTTGGACTCTTTTACAAGAACATGGTGGTTTGCCAAATGGTTTTGATCCTGAAAGGTTAAAAGTAATCGACTATAATCTAGGAATTGGTGAAGGAAACGAATATGGTTTGTTACCAATGATTATTGGTGGTTTCTTTTTATATGCTTCTTATTATGGTTGCGACCAAACACAAGCACAAAGAATGTTATCTGCTAAAGATGAAAAAACCATTAAACAACTTTTACTAGCCAACGGACTTTTAAGATTCCCTGTCGTTTTAATCTATTGTATTATGGGGTTAGTAATTGGTGGCTTAATAACACAAGCTCCAGGTTTCTTAGAAGAAATAGCCATGACTACCCAAAAATATTTTCCAGAAGAATTTGCAACGCATGGTGTAAAAGCAGATTTAATGATTCCTGTTTTTATCATGAAATATTTGCCTCATGGTTTAATTGGTATTTTAATGGTAGGTATTTTATCGGCAGCAATGTCTTCTTTAAGTTCTACTGTTAATTCTTTATCTGCAGTAACTGTAGAAGATTTCTTTAACAGAGGAACCAAAAAATTAAGCAATAAAAAATACATGTTAATTTCTAAAGGATCAGTTGTATTTTGGGGTGTAATTTGTATTGCTGCAGCCTTTCTTTTTGGAGGAAGTAAAAGTGCGGTGATAGAAATAATTAACGCAATTGGTTCTGTATTTTACGGGCCAGTATTAGTGACGTTCTTTTTGGCTTTCTTTTCTAAAAAAGTAAATCACATTGGTATGAATGCTGCAATTATATCTGCCGTATTAATCAACCTTATATTTTCTAAAACCATTCAAGAATTGTTTCATATAGATTTAGGATTTAACATTTTTTGGATTTGGCTAAACTTTACGGGCGTAATAATTGCATTGGTAGTTGCCTATACTGTTAGTGCATTTACACGTAGCACAGAAGTAAAACGTATTTCCAATTTTAATGTAAGCATTAAAAAAGAAGATTTCATGATAAAAGAAGTATATATTCTTGTCGCTTTTTTTGTTTTTATAGTTGTATTAAGTTATTTCCTTCCAACTATTTTAAGTTAAAATTTAAGCAAATGAAAATAGTACTAGCACCAGATAAATTTAAAAATTCTTTAACAGGATTAGAATTTTGCAATATTGTTGAAAAAGGAATTTTAGAAGAATTCCCCAATACAGAAATTCTTAAATTACCACTAGCAGATGGTGGTGACGGTACTATTGAAGTTGTAGAATACTACCTTAAAGGAAGTACCATAAATGTAAAAGTGAACAACCCCTTTTTTGAAACTATAAATGCAACTTACATTTATTCAGAAAAAACAAAAACGGCTTTTATTGAAATGGCAGAAGCATCTGGTGTTAAGTTGCTAAAACCAACACAATTCGATTGTAAAAATGCGACTACATTAGGTACAGGAGAAATGATTGTTGACGCCATTAACAAGGGTGCTAAAACTATTATTATAGGTATTGGCGGCAGTGCAACCAACGATTGTGGTATTGGAATGGCAACGGCTTTAGGTTATCAGTTTTTAGATAAAAACAATAAATCAGTAAAACCTATTGGCGCAAATTTATCGAATATAAAAGCGATAGATGTTACTAATGTTCATCCTAAATTAAGTGCTGTAGATTTTAAAATAGCTTGTGATGTTACCAATCCCTTATACGGAAAAAATGGTGCAGCCTATGTTTATGGTGCTCAAAAAGGTGCATCAGAAGAAGATATTGTAATGTTAGATAAAGGCTTACAAGATTTTTCTGAAATTCTAAATGCTATTTTCACGATCGATGTTCAGTCAGTAAAAGGTGCTGGTGCTGCAGGTGGAATGGGAATTGCTAGTAAAATATTCTTAAACGGAACTTTAGAACCCGGTATTCAATTGATAAAAAATATCGCGAATTTTGATACTCAAATTGAAGGTGCAGATTGGATTATTACTGGTGAAGGAAAACTAGACACACAAACCATGTCTGGCAAAACAATACAAGGAGTGTTGACTTCTGCGGTAGCTAAAAAAATAAAAGTAGCAGCTTTTTGTGGCGCGATAGATTTAGATGGAAAACAACCTGCTAATTTTGGAATTCAATATACGGATGCTGTTATAAATTATGCAAAGAGCCTAAAAGATTCTATGGAAAACAGCAGAGAATACCTGCGTTTATTATCAAGAAAATTCGCAGAAAAAAACCTTTAAAATACTAACTCCAAGGTTCGTCGTTGGGTTCTAATTGTTTTTGACTGGTAATAATTGTTTTACCTCTTTGTTCTACTTCTCCTATTTTTAAGCAAGAAAACAATAAAAAAGAAATTTCTAAATCTTTTTCTTCCAAAAGTTGAAGTTTTATTCGATCACTAAAATCGGTATCTAAAAAAGATTCGTCTATCTCTGCTATTTTATCACCATTTTTAAACACAGATCTTTTCTTATTATGATGAATTTTTAGCTCATAAGTAATATCATTTACATCAATAGCATAAATGGTTTTTTTAGCATTCATAGAAATTAATTCTGTTACCACTCCATGATCATTTTTTATGGTAAACACCATTTTCCACTTCCAAAATTTGAACTTTTTAGAAACATAAAAAATTATTTTTTCTTGCTCATTAAAGAATTCAGAACCAAATTTACCAAACTCCATAAACCATTTAGAGCTGTATAATTTATCCTCAGCATTAAAAAGATCTAAAATATTATTAGCGTGTTTTATAGAATAGATTTTTGTGCTCATAATACATATATATTTAAAAATAAAAATACTGCAACTAAATAGAAATTCAATTTATTTATGGCACTTTTTAATTTATTTTTTACTTTTTTAAGAATATTGAAACTTTGTCTGGAAAATCAGTAAAAGCACCATCTACCTTTGCATCAATTAAAAGTGTTTTTAGCATTTCATCAAAACTAGCAAACTCATCTAAATCATCTACTCTAAAAGTATACGGATGCACTTTTAACCCGAGTTTGTGAGCATCGGTAACTAAAGAAGTAAATTGCCATTTCCCCTCTACTTTCTTATCTAAAATTTGTTTATACCAAGGTCCTATTCCGTCTGCATAGCTAGCAAAATCGGCTAATTGTTTTGTTTCTTCTTCAAATTCCATAAGTTGAATTAAAAACAAATCAGACTTTAATTCTTTCCGAATCCTTTCTAATTCTTTAGCATCAAAACATTGTAAAATACAATTGTCTGCTTTGGTTTTGTAACCATAATCCGCAAGTATTTTTAGTACAATTTCCGTTAGGTTTTTACCTTCTTTTTGATGAAAACCAGGATCTTTAATTTCTGGGTAAATACCGATATTTTTTCCTGTAGATGTATTTAAACCTTGAATCAACTCTATTTCTTCTTGCAAAGAATGGAGTTTAAAATTTCCTTTTCCTATCGGAAAACGATTTGGATATACTTGGGCTCCCGTTTCAGGATTAAATCGTTCTGTAACTGTAAGCGTTTGTAGCTCCTTAAACGTAAAATCAATTACATAATAACGATTGTCATTTCTTTTCCTATCCAGAAATTTTAGGGCAACATCCGTTACATCATCTAAATAAATATCATGAATTACAATTGGCACATCATCCTTACTCAACACCAAATCTTGCTCAATAAAATCAGGATTCATAGCATAAGCCATTACTTTTGCTTCCATGGTATGTTCTGGCAAGTAACCAGAAGCACCTCTATGGGCAATCACAATTTTTGTGTTCATCTGTAAATCTTTTTTAGGTGAATTGCATGAAAAAAGTAGCAAACCAATCAAAAATAATGAAAATGATTTCATTTCGCTAAAAATTAGAAATTAAAGATATAACTTTTGTAATTTTGCAATATGAAGTTAACGTTAAAAATAATGTTTGCCATCTTTTTAGTTTGGATGGCTATTGGAATCTATCTCGTAAATACAGATCATGAAAAAGCACAAATTGTAATGGGGTTAGGCGTATTTTACTTTTCCTTTCTATTTATGCCTTTCTTTATTTATTACAGATATAGAGACGGCAAATACAAAAAGTATATTTTAAATGATGAAAAGCTAAAAAATGCTTTTAAAGATTTTGGAAAAGAATAATTAGTTTAAACGATGAAAATCAATTGTAGAATAAAGATAATTAAAACATCTATTTTTAATTTTCTTCTACAATTTCTTTAAAGTATCTCATATTTATTCTCCCTTTTTAAAGAAAGCATACACCGGAAAATGATCTGAGAAACCTCCTTGATACCAAGGACCAATATACGTTCTAAAGGGACTTCCTTTTAATTTTCCTTTAAATATTTTTAGCCATTTTTTATTAAAAACTTCGGCATGTTTAAAATACAATCTACCTTTTTTCTTATCCAAAAAGTTTTTTGTGATAATAATTTGATCAAATAAATTCCATTTACCCTCATAAGTTAAAGAACCAACGGCATCTCTATCCAATATTTTTTCCATAGGATTAAATAAATCATCTGTCATTAAAAATTCTTTAACAGACTTATTTGTTGGATCATCGTTAAAATCGCCCATAATGATAATCTTAGCATCAAAATTATTTGCTTGTATTCCCTCTATAATTACTCTGGCTAATTTTGCTGCAGCAATCCTTTTGGGTTCAGACACATCCACACCTTCACTTCTAGATGGCCAATGATTTACTAAAATATGGACTAATTCTCCGTTTAAATTACCAGAAACAACTAAGATATCTCTAGTATAATCTCGTTCTCCCTTTTCATCTTCTAAATACAATGGAAAGTGTTCGGAATCTATTAATTCAAATATTTGTTTATTATACAAAAGAGCCACATCAATTCCTCTTTCATCTGGCGAATTGTAATGCACAAAACCATAATGATACTTTTTTAGGTATTTAGAGTTTACCAAATCTTTTACAACTTTTGCATTTTCTACTTCAACCAAACCAACAATTGCCGGTACATTATAAGATTTTTCTGCACCCAATTGAGAAATTACAGAACCTAATTTTTTAATCTTATCTCTGTAACGTTTATTGTTCCAATGATTTTTTCCGTTTGTTGTAAAATCATCATCAAAAGTTTTGGGATCATTTACAGTATCAAATAAGTTCTCTACATTATAAAATCCGACTGTAAGAATGTCTTTACTCCTTTTTGAGGATGAAAAAAATGAAAGCATTGATGATTTTTTAGGTGAAATGTAAAAATAAGAAAATATTCCATCTGTATTCATAACTTAAATTATATGTTTTGTTAACATTAAGCTATAGTATATTATCTTATTCTCTTATAAATTTGCAATGATTAAAATCTGAATAAAGTATAAACCTATAAAAACCCATTGCTATAAGAAGAAAAAGTATTGAATTTGAATTTGAATTAATTATTAAAACCTCTACTATCTTGAGGTTTTTTTTATGCTTTTACAAATCAAATCTTTGTATTTTTGTATTCTATGATAGACGAACGCGAAGTTATTTCTGAAAAAGCCGTTTTAATCGGTATTATATCTCAGCAACAAGATGAAATTCAATCTACAGAGTATTTAGATGAATTAGAATTTTTAACGTTAACTGCAGGTGGAGTTGCCGTTAAACGTTTTGTACAAAAGATGGAGAAACCAAATCCTAAAACCTTTTTAGGTGTAGGTAAGTTAGAAGAAGTTAGAGATTATATTGAATCGAATCATATTGGAACAGCCATTTTTGATGATGAATTGTCTCCTGCACAAATACGTAACATTGAGAAAGTTTTAGATTGTAAAATTCTAGACAGAACCAACTTAATATTAGATATTTTTGCACAAAGAGCACAAACAAGTTCGGCTAAAACGCAAGTAGAATTGGCACAATGTCAATATTTATTACCTCGTTTAACAAGACTTTGGACTCACCTTGACAAGCAAAAAGGGGGAATTGGAATGCGTGGACCTGGTGAAACCGAAATAGAAACAGATAGACGTATTATCCGTGATAAAATAACCATCCTAAAAAAGAAATTATTAACCATTGATAAACAAATGGCGGTGCAACGTAAAAATCGTGGTAAAATGGTTAGAGTTGCTTTAGTTGGATACACCAATGTTGGTAAATCTACCTTAATGAATGTGATTAGCAAAAGTGATGTTTTTGCTGAAAATAAGTTATTTGCAACCTTAGATACCACGGTTAGAAAAGTGGTAATAAAGAACATTCCGTTTTTATTAACAGATACGGTTGGTTTTATAAGAAAGCTACCTACACAATTGATAGAGTCTTTTAAATCTACCTTAGATGAAGTACGTGAAGCAGATTTATTGTTACACGTTGTAGATATTTCTCACCCAAATTTTGAAGACCATATTGCTTCTGTAAACACTATTTTGGCAGATATAAAGTGTGCAGACAAACCAACTCTAATGGTTTTTAATAAGATTGATGCCTATTCTCATGAAACTATTGATGAAGACGATATCGTTACAGAAAGAGATAAAAAACATTATACGTTACAAGATTGGGAAAAAACTTGGATGAATGATTATGATGTAGAATCTATCTTTATTTCTGCATTAAACAAAGATAATTTAGAAGAATTTAAAGAAAAAACATACGAGGAAGTGAAGAAAATTCATATTCAACGTTTTCCTTATAATGACTTTTTATATTATGAATATAAAGAAGAATAAATAGTTATAATTTATTAAATTAAACTTTTTAGAAATGAACAAGAGCTCTATTGAATTAAACGACCATTTAGACTACCATTACATACACAGAAGTAATTGGTTAAGGGCTACTGTTTTAGGAGCAAATGACGGTATTTTATCTACCGCAAGTTTGGCTATTGGAGTTGCAGCTGCAAGTGATTTAAGAGAACCTGTAATTTTGGCAACTTTAGCAGGTTTAGTTGCCGGAGCATTATCTATGGCGGCAGGAGAATATGTTTCTGTAAGTTCTCAAACAGATATTGAAAACGCCGACATTGAAAGGGAAAAAATAGAATTAGAAGAAATGCCAGAACTGGAACTACAAATGTTGGCAAGTATTTATGAAAATAGAGGTCTTAAAAAAGAAACTGCTTTAATTGTTGCTAAAGAATTGACAGAAAAAGACGCCTTAGCTGCACATATTAGAGATGAATTAGGTATCAATGAAATTAGTCAAGCAAACCCTATACAAGCTGCAATGGCTTCTGGAGCCGCTTTTACCCTCGGCGGAATACTTCCGTTTTTAGTGACTCTTTTTCTTCCTCTAAAAAGTTTGGAATATTCAATTTATGGTTTTTCCATCCTTTTTTTAATGCTTTTAGGAGCATTTTCTGCTAAGGCAGGAGGTTCTAATATTGGAAAAGCTATTTTACGAATTACCTTTTGGGGTACCGTTGCTATGGGCTTAACTGCTTTAGTTGGATATTTTTTTAATGTAACCCTCTAAGAAAAATAATTACTGCTGTTTGTTGGTAATAAATAATTGTTTTAAAAAACTTGTAGTATAAAAATACTACTCTTTTTTATCTTCAATTATCCCCATTCTTTTAGCACGTTTTTCCCAAGATTTTCTGGCATGAGCTTGCAAGTCTGCAACAGAATCACTTTCATCCATAATTTCTAAACCTAGTAAAGTTTCTATAACATCTTCTTGAGAAACGAGACCACTTACAGAGCCATATTCATCTACCACTAAAGCAATATGTTCTTTCTCATTAATCAATCTTTCAAATAAATCTGGAATGTATAAATCTCTTTCTACGATTATAATATTTCTTTTTATAGAGGCTAAAGTTGCTTCTCCTTTTCCACTAATCATGGCTTCTAACAAATTGTCTTTTAGAAAATACCCTGTAATTTCATCTGGATTTTCAGCAAAAACAGGAATTCTAGAAAAACGCAAGTTTTTATGCTCTTTATAAAAAGATTGAACGGTTTGGCTTTCATCTGCAATTTCTAAAACAGATCTTGGTGTCATTACATCATTTACTTTTATCTCTTTAAAACCTAATAAATTTCTAATAACTTTACTTTCACTTTCATGAAAAACACCATCTTTTTCTGCCATTTCTGTCATCACCAAAAAACCTTCTCTACTTAAAATACTTCCATGTCCTTTACCGCCTATCAATTTTGTGGTAAGTTGTAATACCCATAAAAAACCAGTCCACTTTAGTGGAAAAATCATAATTTTTAACGCTTTAGAAGTAAAATTAGCTAACTGTTTCCAATACGTAGCCCCAATAGTTTTAGGTATTATTTCTGAAGCTACTAAAATTAAAATGGTCATTATAGTAGATACAATACCTACCATAACATCTTCTGTTAATTTAATACCTAAAATTGTTTTCACAGAAGTACCATACATTTCTGCATAGGCTACTTTAGCTTGTACACCTACCAAAATTGCACCAACCGTATGCGCAATGGTATTAATAGTTAAAATTGCAATTAAAGGTTTGTCTACATCTTTTTTTAGTATTTCTAATTGTGTAGCATACTCATAACCCTCTTTCTTTTTAAGATTGATAAAAGTTGGGGTAATACTTAACAGAACTGCTTCTAATATAGAACACAAAAATGAAAAGAAAATAGAAATAGTAGCGAAAATTATTAATAATGTCATCAACAAAGGTTTAGACTGTAAAAGTAAGGAAAATAAAAAACCTCAAGAATTTCTTCTTGAGGTTTTGTTAGAAAATTATATTTTATATTTAGAAACCGTAGTTAAGACCAAATAACCAGTAAGATTGTAATTTGTTATCTACAGTAGCAAAAGTTTCAGCTGGCACAGGTACAGGGTTAACGCTATTAGCATTGTTTAATGCTTCTTGTTTGTTGCTTCTTAAACCAAATTCAAAACCTAAACCAATACCTCTCCATAATGTATAACCGAAAGAGTTGGTCCAAGTAATGTTAGATAAATCGTTAGATTTATAACTTTGAAAAGCAGAAACGTTAGATTTAAAGTTAATTGCACCAATTTTTCTAGTATAATCTGCATAAATCTTAGCACCTAAAGAAGATGTGTAATCTGATGCTCCATTACTAAATACAAAATTGTAGTTTAATGGGTGAATAACAACTACTAAATTTTTAATAGGAGTCCATGTTGCACCAATACCAAGATCTAAATATCCTGGATCATTAAAATTATCTATTAAAGTAGTTCTGTATTCTCCTAAAGCAGAAATAGCCCATTTGCTTGAAAGCTTGTAACCGTATAAAGATGTTAATGTAAATACATCGTTAGTTCCATCAAAACTGTCACTATCAGTACCTATATCTGTATCATCATTTTTTACCCAGCTTAAATTTACATTTAAAGAGTTTCTCCAAAAATATTTTTCTCTATCTAAGTTTGCATAACCATTACCAATAATAGCAATATTACCTGCAGATGAGTTTGGAGATCCTTTTGCGTACCAATTGTTAAAACCAGAAATATTAACACCTAAAGTACCAAAAGCACCATATTTCCAACCTGGAAAAGCATCAATTTTTGCTTGTAAAGCACCTACTTCTCCGTTTAATTTAGAAATCTCACCTTTTTTAGATGATACTTCTTTTTTTAATTCTTCTACTGTTTGAGCATTCATAAATGTATATGAAAATGCAAAAACGAATACTAAAATAACTTTTTTCATTTTTGTTTATTTTTAAGAGTACAAAAGTACCCTTTTTCTTAATTTAGACAATAAAAAAATTAATAAGTCACTTTTTCATGAAAACTATAATTTAACCCCAATCCAAATAATTGTCTAAACTGCACTTTACTAGAGGCATTATCATCTACAATTGCATGAAAAGTCATGTTCATTTTAATATGATTATTTACTTTAAACTTAAGATTAGTTTGGTTTTCTATATCTACATTCTCTGGTTTTTCTAGGTAATCTGAGTAAACGGCTACAATATTTTCCATTTCAATATTCTCCATCACACGAAACTTAAAATAACCAGATAGATTAAAACCTAAACTAAACGCTGTATTGTCTCCTTCATCTACCCCATACTGCCCAGAAAAAAAGTCACTAACCATTGTTAATCTGGCCGTAGCTGGAGCAATGTTTATACTTGAATTATCAGATTTTTTCCATAACATACCTGTTCCTATACTTAGGTATGCCGGTGATAAAAAATCTGAAACTGGTAAAGCGGGTTCTTTTTTATAATTATAACCTCTTGTATACTGAGTTTTAAAATTAATAAATTGAGAAAGAAACCAATCTTTACCTGATTTTATTCCTAATAGTGAATTTAATTCGAATCTATCATTTGTTTTTCGATATCCCTTGTCATTTAAATGACTCAATCCATACCCCGTTAAAATTCTAGTATCCCAGTTTACATTCTTTTTTTTGTAATTAATATCGTAGTGAATATTTAAATCTCCAGCAACGGTATTTTCTCCACCAGATGCCCAATTAGAAAAAGTAGATTGGTTAAAAACAAAATCAAACTTGCCAAGAATCTTCCATTTAGGTATAGGTAGTGTATCTTTTTTCTTTTTTTGTGCATAAAAAGAACTAGACATAACAAGTAATACTAGAAGTAGCAATGGTCTTCTCATTGTAATTTAAATTGCAAAAACAATAGCATAATTAAAATACTATTGTTTTTTAGTTTTATATAAAGGCACTGTTGAGCAAGCTTCTCCAAACATGATAGACCTTGCTACTGGTTGTAATTTTTCTATTAAAAAAATGTAAGCGGAATTAGGTATGGGCTTATTAGCACATCCTTTTATAATAACGGGTGCATCTGCAAATTCTTTAAAATCTAAGAACCCTATTAATTCTTGATAAAGTACAGTTTCTAATAATTCTAAATTACCAATAACTACTTTATTTGCAAACGGAATTAACTCTGAAGCCACCAACATAAAAGCCCAAGAAGGAATTATGGCATCTACAGAACAAGAAATAGCTACAAAAGAATTTTTGTATTGAGACCAATCATGGTTTTTTACAGATTCTCTAAAGTCTTTTTCTTTTAAAATCAATTCTTGAAACAACCAATCTTTTACATCAAATACCACTCTTTTTCCTTCTGGATAGATTTCTTCCAAATCAAAGGTTTTAAGCTTACTATTTGATACCCTATTTATAATTTCTTCTGCCATGTAAAAAGTTTAAAAAATGAGATTTCTCAATCGCTTAAAAAAGCTCATTTCGAAATGACGTTAGTTGTTTTTATTTCTGAGAACTGAATACTATTTTAAAGCATTCCTAATTCTAGTTTTGCCTCTTCGCTCATCATATCTTGTGTCCAAGTAGGATCGAAAGTGATTTCTACTTCACACTCGTTAATTTCCTTTAAAGTTTTTACTTTATCTTCAACCTCAACAGGTAAACTTTCTGCAACCGGGCAGTTAGGTGATGTTAAAGTCATTAATATTTTTGCATTATTTTCTTCGGATACAAAAACATCATAAATTAAACCTAATTCGTAAATATCTACAGGGATTTCTGGATCGTAAATTGTTTTTAAAACATTTACTATTTTATCTCCTACTATTTCTAACTCTTTATCTGTCATTATATTTCTTTTAACAATGGCTTTATACCCCTTGTATTTTTAATTCATTAATTTAGTTTGTTGTGCTATTGCATACATTTTTATATACTTAATCATAGAAACTAAACCATTAGCTCTTGTTGGCGATAAATGTTCTTTTAAACCAATTTCATCAATAAAATCTGTATTTGCAGCTAAAATATCTACTGGTTTTTGATTTGAGTAAACCCTCAATAATAATGCCACAATTCCCTTTGTTAAAATAGCATCACTATCCGCAGAAAACTTAATAACATCATTATCTAATTCAGAAAATAACCAAACTTTAGACTGACATCCTTTTATTAAATTCTCATCTAATTTATGTGCATCATCAATAATTGGTAAAGATTTCCCTAGCTCTATAATGTACTCATAGCGTTCCATCCAATCATCAAACATAGAAAACTCATCAATAATTTCTTCTTGTATTTCTTTGATAGTCATTTTTAAAACTTATTTTTGCCTTTTTTAAAACGCATTTTTATAAAATGCAAAATTACGTATAAAATCTAAGAAATGAGTAAATTATTAGCAGTTGGTACAGTAGCTTTTGATGCAATTGAAACCCCTTTTGGGAAAACTGATAAAATATTGGGGGGTTCTGGAACCTATGTAGGTCTAGCTGCAAGTCAGTTTGGAGTAAAAACAGGCGTTGTTTCTGTAGTTGGTGGAGATTTTCCATCTTCTTATCTAGAAATGATGAATTCTAAAGGAATTAATACTGATGGAATTGAAGTAGACAAAGAAGGTAAAACTTTTTTCTGGAGTGGTAAATATCATAATGATATGAACTCTAGAGATACCTTAATTACAGAATTAAATGTATTAGAAACATTTACACCTGTTGTACCAGAAAACTTTAAAGACGCAGGTATTGTTATGTTAGGAAACTTACATCCGTTAACTCAAGCCTCTGTTATAGACCAAATGTCTGAAAGACCAAAATTAGTAGTATTAGATACTATGAATTTTTGGATGGATATTGCTTTAGATGATTTACATACTGTTTTAAAAAGAGTAGATGTAATTACTATTAATGATGAAGAAGCACGTCAATTATCTGGAGAATATTCTTTAGTAAATGCTGCTAAAAAGATTCATGAAATGGGACCAAAATACGTGGTTATTAAAAAAGGAGAACATGGCGCATTATTATTTAATGAAGGAAACATGTTTTATGCACCTGCATTACCTTTAGCAGAAGTATTTGATCCTACAGGAGCAGGAGACACATTTGCTGGTGGTTTTTGTGGATATTTAGCTAAAACAGAAGACATTTCATTTAACAACATGAAAAATGCAATTATATATGGTTCTAACTTAGCTTCTTTCTGTGTAGAAAAGTTTGGTACAGAACGTATGCAAGAGCTTACTGCAAAAGAAGTTAAAAAGCGATTACAAGCTTTTAAAGAATTAACACAATTTGATATAGAAATATCTTAATTTTAATCCGCGGTTTTTGCTGCGGATTTTTTTTTACAACAACACAACAAAAAAACCATAAATACCAATGAGTGATGCTATTAAACATGAATGTGGAATTGCACTTGTTAGATTAAAGAAACCGTTACAATTTTATAAAGACAAATACGGTTCTGCTTTCTACGGAATTAATAAAATGTATTTATTAATGGAAAAACAGCACAATCGCGGACAAGATGGTGCCGGTTTTGCTAGTGTAAAATTTAATGTAGCTCCAGGTACAAGATATATTAGTAGAGTTCGTTCTAACCAATCGCAACCTATACAAGACGTGTTTGCTCAAATTAACGAGCGTTTAAATGGTGTTTTAGAACAAAACCCAGATAAAAAAGACGATGTTGCTTGGCAAGAAGAAAACATGCCTTATGTTGGTAATTTGTTTTTAGGACACGTACGTTATGGAACTTTTGGTAAAAACAGTATAGAAAGCGTACATCCGTTTTTACGCCAAAGTAACTGGAAACATAAAAATTTAATAGTTGCGGGTAACTTTAACATGACCAATTCTAATCAAATATTAGAAGAATTAATTGAGTTAGGGCAACACCCAAAAGAATTTACAGACACGGTAACTGTAATGGAGAAAATTGGTCATTTCTTAGAAGATGAAGTAGGCAAGTTATACTTAGAAGCAAAGAAAAAAGGATTTAATAAAAAAGATGCTTCACCCTATATCGAAGAAAATTTAAAACTTAAAAAAGTTTTAAAGAGATCTTCTAGAAACTGGGATGGTGGTTACGCCATGGCTGGTATAGTTGGGCATGGAGATGCTTTTGTATTAAGAGATCCAAACGGAATTAGACCTACCTATTTTTACGAAGATGATGAAGTTGTTGTAGTTGCTTCCGAAAGACCTGTTATTCAAACAGTATTCAATGTAAAAATTGACCAGGTACAAGAATTAGAAAGAGGGCATGCTTTAATCATTAAAAAAAGTGGAAAAACTTCGATAAAATTAGTCAACGAACCTAAAGAAAATTTAGCCTGTTCTTTTGAGCGTATTTACTTCTCTAGAGGAAGTGATGCTTCTATTTATGAAGAACGTAAAAACTTAGGAAAATATGTTTTTCCGGAAGTTCTAAAATCTATAGATAACGATATCTCTAACACTGTTTTTTCTTTTATTCCTAATACCGCAGAAACTTCATTCTACGGAATGACAGAAGCTGCAGAAGACTTTTTAAATCAGCAAAAAACAGCAAAAATTTTAGCAGGGGTTGGTAAGTTATCAGCCGAAAAAGTTACAGAAATATTATCTGCAAGACCTCGTTTTGAAAAAATAGCCATTAAAGACGCCAAACTAAGAACTTTTATTGCAGATGATAGCAGTAGAGATGACTTGGTAGAACATGTATATGACATTACTTATGGTGTAGTAAAACCAACAGACAATCTTGTAATTATAGATGATAGTATTGTTAGAGGTACTACTTTAAAGAAAAGTATTATTAGAATTTTAGACAGACTAAGCCCTAAAAAAATAGTAGTAGTTTCTTCTGCTCCACAAATTCGTTATCCAGATTGTTACGGAATAGACATGGCAAAAATTGATGGTTTTATTGCTTTTAATGCAGCTCTAGAGTTATTAAAAGACACCAATCAATATCATATTGTAGACGAAGTTTACAAAAAATGTAAAGCGCAACAATCTAAATCTGACACCGAAATTATAAACTATGTAAAAGGAATTTACACCCCCTTTACTGCTGTAGAAATTTCTGCAAAGATTGCCGAAATGTTAAAAACAGAAGATATTAAAGCTGAAGTTGAAGTTATTTATCAAACTATAGAAGGCTTGCATAAAGCTTGCCCAGATAATCTAGGTGATTGGTATTTTACCGGTAATTATCCTACTCCAGGAGGAATGAGAGTTGTAAACCAAGCTTACATTAACTTTTACGAAGGAAATAACGAAAGAGCGTATTAAATTAATAACAATCTTAACAGTATTAAATAGTATTAAAAGTAGGAAGTTAAAATTCCTACTTTTTTATTGCACTAAAAATCAGAATTTAAAAAAGCATCCTAAAATTTTGGATGCTTTTTTTTGGTATTACAAGTAGTTTGTCTTTAACATATAATTAAGATTGCTATTTTTTTAGATTCCTTAACTTCGAAACCAATTCAAACAACATTTTAATGATAATAAAAAAACTACTCACTAAACTACTATTAGTTGCTTTTGTTTTTGGTTTTACAACCAAAACAGAAGCCCAATTTTGGAAGAAAAAAAAGGACGAAACTCCTAAAGAAGCTCCAAAAAAGAAACCCGAAAAAGGAGACTTACAACCTTATAACAAAGTAGTAACCAAAGACTTTACAACGGACGAGGGTTTATTTAAAGTTCATTCAAAAGACAATACATATCTTTTTGAAATACCAGATTCCCTTTTAACAAGAGAAATGTTAATGGTAACAAGAATAGCAAAAACAGCAACCGGAATTGGTTTTGGTGGCGGAAAAACTAACACACAAGTTTTACGATGGGAGAAGAAAAAAAAACAAATACTCTTAAGAATTGTTTCTTATGATATCGTTGCAGATACTATTTTACCGGTTCATGAAGCTGTTGTTAATTCTAACTTAGAACCTATCTTATTTTCTTTTACTATAAAAGCTATTAGTAAAGATTCTACTGCAACAGTTATAGATGCTACTGCCCTATTTTCTGCAGATATAAAACCGTTAGGTCTTCCTGGGTTTTACAGAAAAACATATGGGGTTACAAGAATGGATAAAGATCGTTCTTACATCGATCGTGTTAGTAGTTACCCACAAAATATAGAAATTAGACATGTAAAAACATATTTTGCAAGTAAGGCACCTTCTAATAATGCCCTAGGTTCTATTACCTTAGAAATGAGTAATTCAATGGTTTTGCTACCAAAGGTTCCTATGAAACGTAGATATTTTGATGAACGTGTAGGTTGGTTTGCACGCGGACAAACAGATTATGGTTTAGAAGCTCAAAAAAGCAAAACAGTTACTTATTTAGACAGATATCGTTTAGAAGTAAAAGATGAAGATATCGAAAAATTTAAAAGAGGAGAGTTAGTAGAACCTAAAAAACAAATTATTTACTACGTAGACAGAGCAACTCCAGAAGAGTGGGTTCCTTATATTATACAAGGAGTAAATGATTGGCAAGTTGCTTTTGAAGCAGCAGGTTTTAAAAATGCAATTGTAGGTAAAAGAGCACCTAGTAAAGAAGAAGACCCAGAGTATAGCCCAGAAGATATTCGTTATTCTGTAATTAGATATTTAGCGTCTCCTATTCCTAATGCAAACGGTCCTCATGTTAGTGATCCCCGTTCTGGAGAAATTTTAGAATCAGATATTAACTGGTATCATAATGTAATGTCTTTATTACACAATTGGTTCTTTATTCAAACTGCAGCGATTAATCCCGATGCAAGAGGAAACAATTTTAAAACAAAAACCATGGGAGAATTAATCAAATTTGTGTCTTCTCATGAGCTAGGGCACACGTTAGGTTTACCACACAACATGGGGAGCTCTACTGCATATCCTGTAGATTCTTTACGCTCTGCATCTTTCACTAAAAAATACGGAACAGCTCCATCAATTATGGATTATGCTCGTTTTAATTATGTGGCACAACCAGAAGATAAAGGTGTTGCTTTAATGCCAAATATTGGTGTGTATGATAAATATGCTATTTCTTGGGGATATAGACCAATTCTTGATAAAACTGCTAAAGAAGAAAAACCAATTTTAGATGCTTGGATTTTAAAACATGCGGGAGACCCAATGTACAGATTCGGACATCAACAAGCTACAGGTGTTGTAGACCCAAGCTCTCAAACGGAAGATTTAGGAGACAATGCTATGAAAGCTTCTATGTACGGTATTAAAAACTTACAAAGAATTTTACCGAGATTAGAAGAATGGACTTCTGAAAAAGGTAAAAATTATGATGAATTATCTACGATGTACGGACAAGTTTTAAGTCAGTTTAATAGATATATGGGGCATGTAACAGCCAATGTTGGTGGTGTTTATGAAAACTTTAAAACTACCGACCAAGAAGGTGCTGTTTACACGTGTGTAGACAAAGCAACTCAAAAAGAAGCTTTACAATTTGTAATTGATGAATTATTTAAAACACCTACTTGGATGCTAGATAAAAATATTTTTAACAAAACCGAATTTTCTGGTTCTGTAGAAAGAGTGCGTGGTTTACAAGCTAAGACTTTAAATAATATATTAGATGCTGGAAGAATGGCTCGTATGATAGAAAATGAAACTTCTAATGGTACTAGTGCTTATTCATTAATTAATATGATGAGCGATTTAAGAAAAGGAGTTTGGAGCGAAATCTATGCTGGTAAATCTATTGATACCTATAGAAGAAACTTACAAAGAGCATATTTAGATCGGTTAGATTATTTATTAAATAAAGCAACTGACCAAAAAGGTTATAATAGCGGTTATAGAAAAAGTACTGGTATTACTATCAATCAATCTGATGTAAAATCTGTAGCAAGAGGCGAGTTGAAACGTTTACAACGTGATGCAAAATCTGCTTCTAACAGAGGGAACACTTTAACACGCTACCACTTGCAAGATGTTGTAGACAGAATTGATACTATTTTAGATCCTAAATAATTTAAAATATTCATCACATAGAATTATAAAACCTCATCAAATTTGATGAGGTTTTTGTTTAAACTAAAGTTCTACATAAGTCATCCGATACCGGAAATTCAAAAATTCTAAAACTCAAAATCTTTTACATCTTTAGTTTTTTTTGAGGGCCTAGCTCAAACAAGTGGTACCATAAACAAGGTATCGCTGCAATACCAAAGAAACTTATTTGCTTTATCACTTTTTATAATAAACGCATTAAAAAGTATTCTATATTTGCAGCACAATATTTTTTATGAGTCAAACTCTTTTATCATCTCCTTTACAAGGCTTTACAGATTACAAATTTAGAAATGCTTTCAATCATTTTTTTGGTGGAATAGACTCTTTTTATTCGCCTTATATCCGTTTAAACGGAAAATTAGTGATTAAAAATTCTTACAAAAAAGACATTCAATTAGATAACAATAATGAGTTAGAAGTAATTCCGCAAATTATTACCAATGATGTAGATGAATTTCTATTTGTTTCTAAATATGTAAGAGAATTAGGTTATAAAGAATTAAACTGGAATTTAGGCTGCCCCTACCCGATGGTTACCAAACGTGGTATGGGTTCTGGACTAATTGCCGATCCAGAAAAAATAAATAGCATTCTTCATAAAATTCATAATGAATCAGACATTTTAGTTTCAATGAAAATGAGAATGGGGTATGATACGCCAGAAGAAATATTGGAGACTTTACCTGTTTTAGATAAATATCCGCTAAAAAACATTGCCATTCACGCAAGAATAGGAAAACAATTATACAAAGGCGGAACAGATTTAGATTCTTTTCAGAAATGTGTAGACAATACAAAGCACAAATTGTATTATAATGGTGATATAACTTCTGTTGCGACATTTAAAAAACTACAAGAACGTTTTCCATCCATAGATCATTGGATGATTGGTAGAGGCTTAATTGCCGATCCTTTTTTACCAAGTATGATAAAAAACGACACCACAGAATACCCTAAAAATAGATACGATCTTTTTAACGAATTTCATGATCGAATTTTCACAGAATATGATGCTGCGCTTTCTGGACCAACACCTATTAAAATGAAAATGCTAGGTTTTTGGGAATACTTTTCTCAGAGCTTTTCCAATCCTCAAAAGACTTTTAAAAAGATTAAAAAAGCAGGAAATTCAAAAAAATATGAAATTGCTGTTAAAGAAATTATTAAAGAAGCTAAAAATGGCTAATTAAATTCGGCATTGCGAGGTACGAAGCAATCAGCTTGATCTATTAGCCGCTTGTTTCGTATACTCGAAATGAGATTCCTCTTCGTCCCTCATTCGGAATGACATCCGTTTTAAAATTGACTTTTCTAATTAATAAAGTTATCCTCCAAAAACAGATAATAGTGCTATTTTAACTACAGATTGCTTCGTAAACTTTCTATGAAAAGTTATTCAGTTTCACTAGGGTTTTCTTTATTAAAATCGCTAACAACAGTTGCAATTACAGTATCTATTCGTTCTTTATCAATATCGTATTTTGGGTTTAAACCTTTTTTCTCTGGAAAAGTTTCTATAGTAACCGTAGTAGAAGGAAAAGCAAAATCTACCCCTAATTCTTTCGCTAATTTTACGATTGCTATATGCAATCTGTGTTTAGAAGACTGCTCTACTCCCCAAGTTAAACTCTTAAAATACACATTTACCATAATCAATAAAGCAGAATCTCCAAAACCTGTAAACTCTACATTATAAGAGTCAGAACGAGTCTCTGGATGTGCAATAATAATTTCCCTTACACCTTTTACAAAAGCTTCTATTAATTCTGGAGGTGTATCATAACGCAAACCTAAGTTTGTATTGTAACGTCTAAATAAACGCAAGCCTTTATTATTGATAACCAATTCAGACAATCTACTATTTGGTATTTGATAAATAGAAGTATCTGCTGCACGTACTTGTGTAGACCTAAACCCTACTCTTTCTACAGTACCCACAACTTCACCTGCTTCAATCCAATCATCTATATGAAAAGGTTTATCAAGAAAAATCATAATGGTACCAATTAGGTTTTTTACAGTGTCTTGAGAAGCCAACGCAAATGCCAAACCTCCAATAGTTGCACCAGCAATCATTGTTGTAGTATCTACACCAAAAAGAACTAATAATTTTAATACACCAGCTACAAGAACCAAACCTGTTAAGAAACTATGTAAAATAGGTACTAATTGATCATCTAATCTACCATGAGTTCTCTCTGTAAACTCTGCATAAATACGCATTACAACTTGCACTAATTTTAAGAAAACATAAATCCAGAAAACTGTTTCTGCAATATTTAAAGCTAAAAACACCCATGTATTTGTGGTTAACCCAAATTGTAAGGATGGAAAAACTTTATCTATAAAGGTTAACGTAACCAATAAACTTATTGGATGCGCCAATTTCTTAATCACTTTATTAACTTCAAAATTAGTGTTTTTGGTAATTTGATGTTGTAATTTTAGTAGTAGAAAAAAAGCGAATCTCTTTGCTATTAAAAAAATAAAATACCCTAGAACAAGCATTAATAACAAACCTGCTATTTGCCAAAGCTCTAAACCTACTATTTTTTTTCGTCCAGAAACAGGAATTAATTTCTGTAATTTTTGAATATACCAAGGGTACACCTCTTTGTATAAACTTTCTATTTTTGTTATTGTTTCTGTTGAGTAATACCAATTATTACCTATTTTTTCTACATAAATCTGAGGCATCCTTTCAGGAAAAATTACATATTTAGAATAAGAAGAATACCCTACAGTATCTTTATAATTAGGACTAGTAGGAATCTTGTTCATATCTACATATAAACCTTTACCATCTAAAACTTGTTTTATTTTAATTGCTTTTTCAACTGCTTTCTCTTTAGAGAATCCTAAAATAGTTTTCGCAGCTTTTTCAGGCTCGTAAGAATCTGATTGTAAAAAATATAAATGTGTATAAATGGTAGCGTGAGGGTTACTCAAATCTACACGAATACTATCTTGTGCTATGGTAAATGTTGGTAATAAAAAAAGGAGCCACAAAAATTTTTTCATCTTTTTTTCTTAAAATTGTGTTAAACAGAAATACAAATTTAAACCTTTTCCTTTTTTAAGTGTCAAAGATGTGTAATTATTAAATAACAAAAAAAAAAAATGAAAAACATAGTAACTATTTTAGTATTTGTATTAGCTTTTACATTTACTGCGCAAGCGCAAAAAAAAGGAGGAAAACCTTCTGCTGAAAAGATGCTTAAAAAAATAACAAAAGATTTAAGTTTATCAGAAGATCAACAAAGTAAAATTAAACCTTTATTAGAAGGACAAATGGCTGATAGAAAAGCTGCGATGGAAAAAAGAAAAGCCACACAAGAGTCTGGAGAAAAACCTAGTAAAGAAGAGCGCAAACAATTAAATGCTGATAGAAAAGAAAAAGCTGCTACTTTCAATACTGAAATGGCAAGTATTCTAGACAAAGATCAATTTGCTAAGTTTGAAGCAATGGCTAAGGAGAAAAAAGGAAATGCTAAAAATAGAGTTAAAAAACAAAAAAATTAAAAATTTTATGTAACTAGTTTTGGGTTGATTAGTTTATTAAAAAACTCGGTTTCTTTATTGAAACCGAGTTTTTGCTTTTTAAACACTTTTTATCTGTTAAATACTTGTTAAACAAAAAATTACATTAAACCTTTTTATTTATAAACAGTCAAAGAAGTATAAAACAAAACATTAAATTTATATAGATATGAAAAAATTAGCAAGCATCTTAGTATTAGTTTTTGCAGTAACATTTACTACACAAGCACAGAAAAAAAGACAAGGAAACGGAGAAAGAATCTCTAAATTATCAATAGAACAACATGCTTCTTTAGCTGTTAAAAAAATGTCACTAACTTTAGATTTATCTAAAAATCAACAAGAGCAAATTAAACCTCTTTTGATGGCTCAAATGGCAGAAAGAAAAGCGTCTATGGCAAAAAGAAAAGCGAATAGAACAGCCAACAAAAGACCAACAGCAGATGAAATGTATGCTATGCAAAACAAGCAATTAGATAATAAGATTACCATGAAAAATCGTATGAAAGACATTTTAGATAAAGAACAACTGGTAAAATTTGAAGAAATGCAAAAAGCCAGAGGTAAAATGGCGATGAATAATAGAAAAGGATCAAAAAATAAAAAAGGGAATAAAAAAGGAAATAAAACTCAACAAGGAAAGTAAACTAGTTTTGGTTGATTAGTTGATTGAAAAAACCCGATTTCTTAATTGAAATCGGGTTTTTGTGTATATAACGAATTGGTGTTTTGCGTTAGGGATTGAACGGTCTGTTTGAGCTCTTTTTTGTGTTTACAAAAAAAGCGAGTAGTGAAAGCCCGACCTTGTGTAACGCCCAAAATTTACTCTTTAAACCAACTTGAGTATTTTACATAATTGTTAGCAATTCTATCTATCTCACCAGAAATTAATTCTTGAGAAATATCTTTTACTTTTTTAGCAGGAACTCCAGCATAAATACTTCCACTTTTTACGTGCGTATTTTTAGTGACTACTGCTCCTGCAGCAATAATTGAGTTAGATTCTACCACACAATCGTCCATAATAATGGAGCCCATACCCACCAAAACATTGTCGTGAATTGTACAACCATGTACCATGGCATTGTGCCCAATGGAAACGTTATTACCTATTGTTGTAGGCGATTTTTGATATGTTGCGTGTATAACTGCCCCATCTTGAATGTTGACTTTATTACCAATTTTTATATAATGCACATCGCCACGAATTACTGCATTAAACCAAATACTACATTCTTTACCTAGAGAAACATCGCCAACAATAGTTGCGTTTTCTGCTACATAACAATCTTCTGGTATTTGTGGGTGTTTTCCTTGTACGGATTTTATTAGTGCCATTTTTTAAGTTCTAAAATTGAACTATAAATTTACTTAAAATATGACAATAAATTTCCTTTTTGAGAGGCAGAAACTAAAATTTCTTTTCCGTTAGAAACAATTACGCTTCCTCCTTTTCCTTTTTTATATTTGGTAATGGCATTTACATTTACCAAATACGATTTATGAATTCTTGCAAACGTATATTCGGTTAAGGCTTCTTCGAAATATTTTAAGGTTTTACTTACTAATTTCTTTGAGTTAGCCAAATGAATTTCGGTATAATTATCGTCTGCTTTACAGAAAACAATATCGTTGATATCTAAAACTTCAAAACCGTCTTGTTGCGGAATGGTTATTTTACCCGTTGCAGAATTTGCTTTTGGTGCTAATATTTGATTTTGTAGCTGGTTTTCTTTTTCCTTAATTTCGGTAACAATATTTACTGCTTTTATAAGTTCGTCTATAGAAATTGGTTTTAGTAAATAGTAACTTGCATGACTATTTAAGGCTTCTATTGCATAATGATCGTACGCGGTTACAAAAACAGTTTCAAACGTTCTGTTTTCTACTTTTTCTAACAAATCAAACGCATTACCAAAAGGCATTTCTACGTCTAAAAACACCAAATCTAATTCGTGTTCTTTAATTAATTTGTAACCATCATCAATATTACTTGCTTCGCCCAACAACTGAACATTAGGGCAGTATTTACCAATATAATTTCGCAGAATATCTCTACTTATTTGTTCGTCTTCTACAATAATTGCTTTTAATTTCATAGACTTATTTATTTTTTTTGAAGCTATTTCCTGCTTTCCGCACTCGCTTTTTTAATTCTGAAAAAGAATTAAAAAGAGCTCAAACAATTGCTCCAATCAGGGCTAAACTTATTTGTCAACTTTTTTAATATTAATAAATTAAAGAATATTTAAAAGCCAATTATAGATTCCTGCCTACGCAAAAATGACAAACTATTCTCAATCTATATCTTATTTCTTGATTAAAGAAGTAAAGCTTATTTGGCTAAAAACTGTAATTGAGTACTGTTTTACTGTTACTGAAAACTGCGACTGACTACTTCTTTTTCAATAACAACTCAACCTTAGTTCCTTCTCCGTTTTCTAAAACATTAGAAACAACCACAGAAATTCTGTCTTTATACATATCATTTAAAATAGCAATTCTATTTTTTATGTTATTCATTCCTTTTGATTGCTGTTTCAGTTGATTTTTGGTCTTTAATTCTTGTGATCTCTTTCTTCCTATTCCGTTATCTTTTATGATAACCGAAACCGTTTCATTGTCTTTTTTAGCAAATGAAACCTCTAAACTCCCAACGTCTTTTCTGTATCTTAATCCATGCCAAATGGCATTTTCTATATAAGGTTGTAGCAGCATCGGCGGAATAGAAAACTGTTCTAAATTGATGTTTTCATCTACAGAAATTTGATACTCGAATTTTTCCTTAAAACGATTATGCTCTAACTTTACATACAATTCTAGTAATTCTATTTCTTTTGTTAAAGGAATAAAATCTTCATCAGAATTTTCTAAAACGGCACGCATTAAAGCCGAAAATTCTGATAAATATCGGTTAGCATTCCGTTCGTCATTTACTGCAATAAAACTGTTAACGGAGTTTAAAGCATTAAAAATAAAATGCGGATTCATTTGAGAGCGCATCGATTTTAATGCCAATAAATTATTTGCTAATTTTTGTTGTTTGATATTTCTAAACATAAAATACGCCAACAAACTCATCAATAAAAAACCACCTATTAAACTATAAATAATTAATCGTTGTCTTTGATTACTTTCTTCGGATAATTTTTGATCTATATACGCCAAACTAATTTTACTTTCTGCCAATTCTTTGTCTTTTTCTAAACTAGAAATTCGGTTTTGATTGTCTGAAATTTTCTTAGAAAAACGTTTTACTTGCTGAATTTCTTGCTCTTTTTGTATGTAAGATTCATCTACCAATTGTACATAATCTTGGTAACTTTTTAATGCTTTGTCATAGTCACCAACCGTTGCATACACTTCAGATAATTTTCTAGTAGCATCTTTTTCTATAGTAATATCCTTTTTTTCATCCGCATCTTTTTTACTTTTTTCTAAAAACGGAATTGCATTTTGATAGTCTTCTTTTAAAATATAGGCGTTACCAATTTTATAGTTTATTTTTTGAGAAGTAATAGAATCTGGTTCATAATTTAACTTTTTTTCTGATGTTTTGTTTTTCTCAGCTTTTAAAAGACTTTCTTTTCGTAATTTAATTTCATCATCAAATTGATTTGATTTATTATAAAAATCGGCTACTTTTTCTTCTTCTTCTAAAGCTCTATTTACGTTTTCTTTTGTAGCTAGATCTAACGAGTTTTTAAACTGAATATTTGCTTGAGTAATATTTCCTTCGGATGCAAAAACAGTTGCCAACTTAGAGTTTAAATCTGTAATTTTTGGAGTTACTAAGTTTTCTTTAGCAATATTTAAAGATTGCTGATAATACTTTTTTGCCTCTGAATATTTTTTCAATGAAAAAACAACATCTCCCAAACCTTCTAAAACAAGAATCCGTTCATAATTACTCAGTTTTTGCTTTTCTAATTCAGCGTATGTTTTTTTACTTTCACTAAAATCTTTTAATAAAAACTGAGCATTAGCCAATGCGATCTTTGTTGCCGTATTTTCATTTATCTGAATAGAAAGTTTGTAATTATTTACAGCTAAATCATATTGTTTCCAATACAAATAAATATCTGCTAGTGTTTTATAAGAAACTGAATTTCGTTGCTTAGATTCCTTATTTTGTAACGTTTTTTCTACAAAAGACAAACTTAGATCGATGTCTTTTTTCTTATAAAAATTAGCTGAATCTAAATATTGATGATAATAATCTGGTGCTTTTATCGATTTCTCTTTTCGAGAACTTTTACTCATAATAAGTTCTCTTTGTGACTCCAAGCCTTCTACCAAAATTTTAATTTCTTCATCCGATTTTATCGTATAATAAACCGTTTCAAAATCCGGATTCGAAACTCTTAGTTGGTCTCCTACTCTAGCTTTAATTAAATAACAACTTCTAACTTCATCATAATTAAAATACTTTCCGCTTACAAAAACCTCTGCATTTTTAATATAGTCTCCAGAATCTTTATTTTCTACAACAACCTTTACATCGAATTGATTGGTTTGGAAATCTGTATTTATTTCTTGTGCAGAAACAGCTACAAATAAGCAGATAAAAAGTCCCGTTATGTAATTTTTTAAAATCATTCTGTTATTTAATACTGTAAACATACACACAAAAAAGCATCCAAAAAAATGGGAATTCCTTTAATATGTCCATTTTCTCAATTAAAAATAAAGTGTTACTCAATTTGTATTCTCATTCACTCAATCAAAAGGAGGTTTCACTCATTATCGGTTTTATAAGAAGAAAGTTGGTGTTAATATTGACCTATCAAACGCAACCAACCTTTTAATCATTTATAAAACCTAAAAACAAATCTATTATGAAAAATTCAGTATTAAAAGTCGTATCAGTGCTACTCTTATTTGTAACCACAAATTATTTTGCAACAGACAAACCATCAACAGAAAAAGTAGAAAAGCAAACCATTAAAGTTGCATTATTGCTAGACACCAGTAGCAGTATGGATGGATTGATAAACCAAGCAAAAGCACAACTTTGGGAAATTGTAAACGAGCTTTCTTATGCTAAATATGGCGTTCAGAAACCTAATTTAGAAATTGCTTTGTATGAATATGGTAATTCTAGATTATCCTCTAGAGAAGGGTATATAAAACAAGTACTACAGTTTAGTAACGATTTAGATGAAATTTCTGAAAAACTTTTCTCTTTAACCACAAATGGCGGAAACGAGTTTTGCGGACAAGTAATAAAGACGTCCTTAAACGAACTATCTTGGGGCGAAAATAAAAACGATTTAAAGCTAATTTTTATTGCTGGTAACGAACCTTTTACACAAGGAAAAATCAATTATAAAGAAGCTATTACAGATGCAAAAGAAAAAAATGTAATTATCAATACCATTTTTTGTGGTAATTATTCAAACGGAATTTCTGGAATGTGGAAAGATGGTGCTGATATAGGTGGTGGCGATTATATGACAATAAATCAGGATAAAAAAATTGTACATATTGTAACTCCTTATGATGACGATATTCTTATTCTAAACAAAAGATTAAACAAAACCTATATTTATTATGGCAACAAAGGATATTCTAAATTTTCTTCTCAGAAAGAACAAGATATGAATGCGGAGTCTTTAGACGAAGTGGTTATTGTAAAAAGAGCAGTTAGTAAAAGTTCTCGTTTGTATGATAACTCTAGTTGGGATTTGGTAGATGCTGATAAAAAACAGCAAGTAGATTATGGAAAAATTAAAAAAGACAAACTACCTAAAGATTTGCAAAATAAATCGGAAGCCGAAATAAAAAGTTATGTAAAAACCAAAGCTAAAGAACGTACCGAAATTCAGCAAAAAATTAAAGAACTAGATACTAAAAGAAGAAAATTTATTACTAAAAAACAAAAAGAAGGCACCAAAAAAGATGAATTGAATAACGTTATGATAAATGCCATTAAGAGACAAGCTAAATCTAAAAATTATTCTTGGTAAAAGGTAATACTGTAGTTATTTAGCGGAGCCACACAGAGCATTCCACAGAGATTCACAGGAAAAAAACAATGACTTTCTCTGTGAATCTTTGTGTAATAATTATTTTGTTTAGTTTAACAAAGAATTTTAGATAGTTATAGAAACCACCAAACCTTCATTACTCCTAACATTAAAAACAGTCTCGTCTTCAAAAATTAAATACTGTCCTTTTATTCCAACTAATTTACCTTTATAAGTTGGTGTTTTAATCAAGTTTAAACTTTTAGGCTTTTCTGGATATTTTATAACTGGAAAATTAATATGTGTTTCAGAATTATTTTCGATAAAGTATTCTTTTGCTTCTTCTGGTATAAATTCTTTTAATTTTTCTCGCCAAGCTACCAAATCCACATCTTCAATATCATTTTTTAGCATTTTACGCCAATTGGTTTTATCGGCTACATGGTCTTTTAAAGCAACCTCGGTAATACCTGCTAAATATCTATTGGGAGCTTCCAGAATTTCAATTGCTTCGTGTGCTCCTTGATCTATCCAACGTGTTGGCACTTGCGATTTTCTTGTTACGCCCACTTTTACATTGCTAGAATTTGCCAAATACACAATATGTGGCTTTAATTGTACCGCTTGTTCATACGCTAAATCTCTATCTTCTATCCCTAAATGTGCTTTGCTTAATTCCGGCTTCATAATCCAATCTGCGGCACTCGGAATTTCAAAAAAACAAGATTTACAAAAACCTTGTCGATAAATTTTCTTTTCTAAACCACAGTTTAAACATTCATAAGTTACAAAATTGATGGTTATTTCTTTATTTATTAACTGATTCATGTTTATAAAATCAGTTTTCATATCTAAATAATACTGAATTTGTTCTGCATTTTCAGTCATCATTTTTTTTAAAACTCCTTGGTAAATCATCGCACAAATTTTAGTATTTTTAAACTTTGGTTTTAAAACAGTACTTGTTCTAAAATCCTTTAAAACAAACTTACGATTTTCTATGGCTTTTCAAATTATCAATTCTATAATTTCTTGGTTTTTAAAGAAACGAAAACATCAAATAGAGTTATTTTTAAAATATCCTATTGATGTTCAAAATGAATTACTTCTAAAGCTTGTAAATTCTGCAAAAAACACAGAAATTGGTAAAAAATATAACTATGCCAACATAAAAAACCATAGAGATTTCACTAAAAATGTTCCTATTCAGAAATATGAAACTTTTGAACCATTAATAGAACGTTGTAGAAAAGGCGAACAAAATTTATTCTGGCCAACAGATATTAAATGGTTTGCAAAAAGTAGCGGAACCACCAACGCAAAAAGTAAATTTATACCTGTTTCTGATGAAGCTTTAGAGTATTGCCATATGAAAGCCGGTAAAGATATGTTGTGTTTATACATTAATAATAATGAAGACACACAACTTTTTACAGGTAAAGGATTGCGCCTAGGCGGAAGTTCGGATGTTTACCAAGACAACAATTCTTATTTTGGAGATTTATCTGCAATTATTATAGAAAACATGCCTTTTTGGGCAGATTTTAGCTCTGCTCCTAGTCAAGAAGTGGCTTTAATGAGTGACTGGGAAACAAAAATGGATGCCATTATTGATGAAACTATCGATGAAGATATTACAAGTTTAGCAGGTGTACCAAGTTGGATGTTGGTACTGCTAAACCGTATTTTAGAAAGAACTGGAAAAGAGCATATCTTAGAAGTTTGGCCTAACTTAGAAGTGTATTTTCATGGAGGTGTAAATTTTAATCCTTACAGAGAACAATACAAAAAAATCATTCCAAAAAAGAATTTTAAATATTACGAAATTTACAATGCCTCAGAAGGTTTCTTTGCGATTCAAGATAGAAATAACTCCAAAGAATTATTGCTAATGTTAGATTACGGAATCTTTTATGAATTTATTCCGATGAGTTCATATAAAGGAGAAAATTCTAAAACTATAACACTTTCTGATGTTAAAAAAGACATCGATTACGCTTTAATTATTACTACAAACGGAGGCTTGTGGCGTTATTTAATTGGTGATACCATTCGTTTTACCTCTTTAGAACCTTATCGAATTAAAATTACGGGACGCACAAAACATTATATAAATGTTTTTGGGGAAGAACTAAATATAGAAAATGTTGAAGATGCCTTAAAGCTAGCCTGTGAAAAAACAACAGCTACTATTTCTGATTATACCGTAGGTCCCATTTTTATGGAAGGTAAAGAAAAAGGTGGACATGAATGGATTATAGAATTCAGTAAAAAACCAAAATCTATTGGTTATTTTTCTGAAATACTAGACAATGCATTAAAATCTATTAATTCAGATTATGAAGCTAAACGCTATTTAAATATGACTTTAATGGCTCCAAAAGTGCACCAAGTAGAAGATGGTTTATTTTATAGTTGGTTAAAACAAAAAAACAAACTAGGAGGCCAACATAAAGTACCTAGATTATCTAATACAAGAGATTTTGTAGAAGAATTATTAGTCTTAAAAAATTCTTAATATTATTTTTCATTCTTAGCTGATAGGCATGATTTTTGATGATTAAATCAAAAAAATATCTATACCTAAAAACATAAAATGATTAAAAAAATTACTTTTATTTTTTTCCTTTTGTTTCTAAACTTTACTGCAAGTTCCCAAATTCTTACTATTCTAAACAAAGAGACTAAAGAACAATTAGAGCAAGTAACCATATTTAACAAGTTAACCAATGACTACGTTACTACTAATGGAAAAGGACAAGCGGATATTAGTGATTTTGAAAGCGCTGAAAAATTAGAAATTCGATTTTTAGGTTTTAAAACACAATTTAGAAGTTATCAAGCTTTAAAGAAAAATAACTTTATAGTAAAACTTACTCCAACTATTTTAAAAATAGATGAAATTGTTATTTCAGCTACAAGATGGAAACAAAAAACATCTGATTTAGCCTCTAAAGTTAGTGTTATATCGCCAAAGGCAATACAATTAATGAACACACAAACGGCAGCAGACTTACTTACTGTTTCTGGTAAAGTTTTTATGCAAAAAAGTCAACAAGGAGGAGGAAGCCCAATGATAAGAGGTTTTGCAACCAACAGATTATTATATACGATTGATGGAGTTCGAATGAATAACGCCATTTTTAGAGCGGGTAATCTTCAAAATGTAATTTCTTTAGACCCTTTTGCTATTGCAGAAACCGAAATAATTTTTGGGCCAGGTTCTGTAATCTATGGCAGTGATGCTATTGGAGCAGTAATGAGTTTTAAAACTTTATCTCCAAGTTTATCTTTAGATGATGAAACTCTAATTACAGGAAATGCGTTTACCCGATTTTCTTCTGCAAATGAAGAAAAAACCTATCATGCCGATTTTAATTTAGGCTATAAAAAATGGGCATTTGTTACCAGTTTGAGCTATAATGATTATGGCGATTTAAAAATGGGTAGTAATGGTCCGGATGAATATTTAAGAAATGTATATGTAGAAAGGCAAAATAATGAAGATATTGTAATTACTAATAAAAATCCAAAAATTCAAACGCCTACTGGTTACACACAAACCAACTTGATGCAAAAAGTGAGGTTTAAACCAAGTGAAAAATGGAACTTCGAATATGGTTTTCATCTATCGGAAACTTCTAGTTATTCTAGATATGATAGACATTTAATGACTAAAGACGGAAATCCTAAATATGGAGAATGGAGCTACGGCCCACAAAAATGGATGATGAATAATTTTGAAATCAACAAAAAAGGAAATAGTACTTTTTATGATGATGTTACTTTAAGACTAACCTATCAAAAATTTGATGAAAGTAGAATAAGTAGAGATTTTAATGACGATCAAAGAGAAACAAGAACAGAAAGAGTAGATGCTTATTCTACTAACCTCGATTTCTTTAAAAGTTTAAATAGAAAAAGTAAATTATTTTACGGAGCAGAATATGTTTATAATGACGTAAACTCTACAGGAGTTAATACAGATATTTCTACTAATATTTCTCAAGCTGGACCAAGTAGATATCCAGATTCTAATTGGTCTTCTTTAGGTTTTTATGTTTCTAACCAGTATAATTATTCTAAAAAATGGGTTTTACAATCTGGTTTGCGTTATAATTTTTACAGTTTAAATGCAACTTTCGATACTACTTTTTACGATTTTCCTTTTACAGATGCAAATATAAGTGATGGCGCTTTAACTGGTAGTTTAGGTTTGGTTTTTAGACCTGAAGATGATTGGTTATTAAGCACTAATTTCTCTACAGCTTTTCGCTCACCCAATGTAGATGACGTTGGTAAAGTTTTCGATTCGGAACCTGGTTCTGTTGTGGTACCAAACCCAGACTTAAAAGCAGAATATGCTTATAATATCGATGTTTCTGCAGTAAAAACATTTGGCGATTACTTAAAAATTGAACTTACCGGTTTTTATACTAATTTAAAAGATGCCATGGTACAAAGAGATTACACTTTAAATGGTGAAACTGAAATGATTTATGATGGTGAATTAAGTACAATACAAGCAATTCAAAATGCTGCTGTTGCTAATGTATATGGTTTTCAAACAGGCTTTGAGGCTGAATTAGGAAATGGAATTGGTTTATCTTCTACAATTAGTTATCAAAAAGGAGAAGAAGAATTAGACAACGGAGACACCAGTCCTTCTAGACATGCTGCTCCTTGGTTTGGTACCACACGTCTTACGTATAATGCTAGTAAGTTAAAAGCCCAATTATACGCAGATTATAGTGGCTCTGTTGCTTATGAAGATTTACCTGATAGTGAAAAAGCAAAAGATTATATCTACGCAATTGATAAAAACGGAAACCCATACTCTCCTTCTTATATAACATTAAACTTAAAAACGTCTTATAGATTTACTGATAATTTACTAATATCTACAGGATTAGAGAATATTACAGACAAGCGTTACAGACCTTATAGTTCTGGAATTGTTTCTCCCGGTAGAAATTTTGTAATTTCTTTAAAAGCTAATATTTAAAAGTATAGTAAACTATATTTTACGTTCTACTACGTAATCTATCATGGTGAAAAGAGACTTTTTATATTCAGATTCTGGATAGTTTTCTAAAATAGCTAATGCCTTATTTTTATAATCATTCATTTTAGCGGTGGTATATTCTATTCCTCCATTACCTTTAACAAAAGTAATTACCTCTTTAACTCGTTTTTTATCTTTATTGTGCTTTTTAATCGAATTGATTAACCATGCTTTTTCTTTTTTAGAACAAGTATTTAAGGTATGAATTAAAGGTAGCGTCATTTTCTGCTCTTTAATATCAATTCCTGTAGGTTTTCCAATTTTTTCATCAGAATAATCAAACAAATCATCTTTAATCTGGAAGGCAATACCAATATATTCTCCAAATTTCCGCATTTGTTGTACTGTATCATTATTAGCGCCAACAGAAGCTGCACCAATACCACAACAAGCAGCAATTAAAGTCGCTGTTTTTTTACGAATAATATCAAAATAAACATCTTGTGTAATGTCTAACTTTCTTGCTTTCTCTATTTGAAGTAATTCGCCCTCACTCATTTCTCGAACGGCAATAGAAATTAGTTTCAGCAAATCGAAATCTTCATTATCTATGGATAATAATAATCCTTTTGAGAGTAAAAAATCTCCAACCAGAACCGCAATTTTATTTTTCCAGAGTGCATTAACAGAGAAAAAACCTCTACGTCTATTGCTATCATCTACCACATCATCGTGCACCAAAGTTGCCGTATGTATTAGCTCTACTACAGAAGCACCTCTATAAGTTCTCTCATCAAAACCTCCATCAGAAACCATTTTTGCTACCAAAAAGACAAACATTGGTCGCATTTGTTTTCCCTTTCTACGAACAATATAATAGGTAATTCTGTTTAAGAGTGGAACCTTAGACAACATAGAATCTTTGAATTTTTCTTCAAAGAGTTCCATCTCATTCTTAATGGGAAGTTTTATAAGTTCTACTGGTTTCATTTTACGAAAAATAATTTCGAAGCAAAAATAATAGATTAATAATAAAAACACTGTTTTAAATAAAAAAACAATAATTTTACAACAAAATTCACCTATTTATTAAGACTAAAAAGACAATGAGAAAAGCATTTATCTATTTAATTATTTTATTTCTATTTCAAAACGTAATTTTTTCGCAAGAAACAATGCTTTGGAGAGATATTGACATTCAAAAATTTGGAAAAGAAACTATCTACAAAAATTTAAAAGGCGACAAATTAAAAGGTACATTTAAAATTGCTAAACGAGATGGATCTTATTCTAAAATTTCATTTACTGATGGAATCATTTTTAATAAGCGAATAAATTATGACAGTAATGGCAATTTAATTTCTGAAGTAAATTATAAAAATGGTCTTAAAGATGGAGATTTTACTACTTATTTTGAAGATAAATCTATAGAACAAAAAGGAAATTTCTCTTCTGGAAAAAAATCGGGAGAATGGATTACCTATAATAAAGAAGGAGAAAAAATAGCTAAAGAAAACTATAAAAATGATTTAAAAGATGGAATCTTTTGGAAAAAATCTAAATATAGAAGAAACACAGAAAAAAATATTATCAATCAAGAAGAATATCAAAATGATATTCCTAAAGGTACTTGGTTTAGTAAAATTGAAGGAAAAAACCTTCTTTTTGAAAAAAAATATACGACTCCAAAAACGTATACTTTTAAAGCATATCATACAAATGGAAATATAAAATATATCCAAAATTATAAAGAAGGTAAAAAGGATGGTTATTGGTTTGAAAAAAATGATGAAGGTATCTTAAAATGGGAAAAAACATATCTTTCTGAAGGAGACTATACAGAAAAAAGGTTTTATGACGATGGTACTTTACAATCTAAAAAAACTTATAAAGATAGACGTGTAGATGGTGAATATGTTCAATATAATAAAGAAGGAGAAAAAACAAAAGTAGAGTTTTTTAAAAATAACAAAAGACACGGCAAGTGGTTTAGACAGTATTCTAGAGGTAATGTTTACTTAGAAGAATATAATTTAGGAGAGCCTAGTGGAAATTGGTTTGAGAAAGATAAAGATGGAAACATTACCTACGAAAAATCTTACAAAGACCCTAAAAGTTATTCTTATAAGAGATATCATATAACAGGAAAATTAAAAGAATCTGGCACCTATGTAGACGGAAAATTAGAGGGAGATTATTTTAAATATAATGTTAACGAAATGATTTTGGTAAAGCGATTCTATGAAAAAGGGAACCCAATTAATTTAGAATCTTATTTCGAAAATGGAAATAAAAGAGAAATTATAAAAAGAATAGGGAAATCTGACAATGCTACTGTAGAAATATATAATAGTGATGGTATATTAATTAAAAGCGGTACTTTTTTTAAAAAATACAAGAATGGATTGTGGAAGTTTTTTGATTCTAAAAAAGGTAGATTATTAGAAGAGATTACGTACGAAAATAATTACAAACATGGACTTTACAAAAAGTATAACGCAGCAAATACCGTTTCTATAGAAGGTAATTACGCTAATAATGATAAAGATGGTATTTGGAAATATTATAGTTTGGCAGGAGATGTAACTCAAGAAATTCTTTATAAACTAGGCAAAAAAATATCAACAAAAACTTTTGATTAAATTTAGTTCTAAAAAAAGACAAGAAAATTAAATGTAGTTTATTGTATTTTTAGTTGGTAATTTTAAGCACGTAATAATTATAAATCGACCTATTTTTCTAGACAAATTAAACTTATTTAATAAGTTCTAACTTTTAAATTTCTATTATCTTCGAATTTAAAACTTACAAACTAAATTACTATGCAAGACATTAATTTTCCGGTTACTTTTGAATTTAAAATATCTACACTAGCCAATGATTTTACTGCAAAAGATAGCAGCGGAAAACCTATTGCTTATGTGCGTCAGAAAATGTTTAAACTTAAAGAAGACATTAGCATTTATGAAAACGACACAAAAGCTAAATTAAACTACAAGATTAAAGCGGATAAATGGTTAGATTTTTCTACCGCATATTCCTTCTATGACAAAAGTGATAAAGAGTTTGGAAAAGTAGCAAGAAAAGGATGGAAATCTCTTTGGAATGCTCATTATGAGATTATCGATCAGCATCAAAAAAAACAATACGTTATAAACGAGAAAAACCCTTGGGTAAAAGTTTTAGACTCTATGCTTGGTGAAATTCCTGTTTTAAGTTTTTTTACTGGGTATCTTTTTAACCCAACATATTTGGTAAAAAACCAACAAGGTAAAACTGTTGTAGAGCTTAAAAAATTAAAATCTTTCTTTGGTAAAAACTTTGAAGTTTCTAAAATAGGGGAACTTGATAGTGATGATGACGACAGAGTTATGTTGTCTTTAATGATGTTTGTTTTATTAGAAAGAAGAAGAGGTTAGACATAATATTTTAAAACATAAAAAAAGAGCTAAACAGATTATAATATCTATTTAGCTCTTTTTTATTTTATTTCTTAATGATATACTCTAAATAAAATATTAAGATTTATTTGCCAATTGCCCACAAGCTGCATCGATATCTTTACCTCTACTTCTTCTTACATTTACCGTAATATCATTCATTTCTAAATTAGAAATATAATTGTTAATTGCAGACGGACTTGCTTGTTGAAACTCTCCGTCATCAATTGGGTTGTATTCTATTAAGTTAATTTTACAAGGCACCGCTTTACAAAATGCTACCAAGGCTTTAATATCTTCTTTTCTATCATTAATGCCTCCCCAAACAATATATTCGTAGGTAATTGCTCTTCCTGTTTTTTCATACCAATATTCTAAAGATTCTTTTAAATCTTTTAAAGGAAAATTGACATTAAATGGCATAATAGAAGTTCTAACTTCATCTATTGCAGAGTGCAAAGAAACCGCTAAATTGAACTTAGCTTCTTCATCTGCCATCATTTTTATCATTTTTGGCACTCCAGAGGTAGAAACGGTAATTCTTTTAGATGACATGCCTAAACCTTCTGGAGATGTAATCATCTCTATAGATTTCATTACGTTTTTATAGTTCATAAGAGGTTCTCCCATACCCATAAAAACAATATTTGTTAGTTTTTTGTCATAATACAATCTACTTTGTTTATCAATTACCACAACCTGATCATAGATTTCATCTGGGTTTAGATTACGCATTCTTTTTAAACGTGAAGTTGCACAGAATAAACAATCTAAACTACACCCAACCTGACTAGAAACACAAGCTGTTGTTCTTTTTTCTGTAGGAATTAAAACTGACTCTACAATTAAACCATCGTGTAATTTAATTCCGTTTTTTATAGTTCCATCCTTACTTTTTTGCATAGAATCTACTTTGATATGGTTAATTACAAAGTTAGCTTCTAACATTTCTCTAGTTTCTTTAGAAATGTTTGTCATAGCCTCAAAGGTATGTAAAGACTTACTCCAAAGCCATTCATAAACTTGATTTCCCCTAAAGGCTTTGTCGCCATTTTCTACAAAAAAATCGCGTAATTGTTCTTTGGTTAAGGCTCTTATGTCTTTCTTTTTATCCAAGTTTTCTAGTTTTTAAAGTAACGTTGCAAAAATACAACATAATTTGAAGTAATTACTAT
Organism: Polaribacter sp. Q13; assembly: GCF_016858305.2. Taxonomy (NCBI): domain Bacteria; kingdom Pseudomonadati; phylum Bacteroidota; class Flavobacteriia; order Flavobacteriales; family Flavobacteriaceae; genus Polaribacter; species Polaribacter sp. Q13. The sequence continues at coordinate 3,640,736 of NZ_CP074436.1, read as the reverse complement.
TGTTAACTAATAGGCTGCGTTAGCGATTGAAGTGGCATCCTTTTTATAACCTTTTTAAATATGCGTCATTGCGAGGCACGAAGCAATCTCTTTCGGATAATGAGATTGCCACAGTTTACAAAAAAGTAAACTTCGCAATGACAGTTATAAAAAGATATAGTGTAAAGCGCGACCTTTTTAGGGAACGCCAAAAAAAAACTGACAATTGTAATAACTGTCAGTTTTAGTTTTTCAATTTATAATTGAATTATATAATTAACATAGCGTCTCCGTATGTAGAGAATCTATATTTTTCTTTAATTGCTACTTTATATGCTTCCATTACAAAATCATAGCCTCCAAAAGCGGCTGCTTGCATTAATAAGGTAGATTTTGGTGTATGAAAATTAGTAATCATTGCAGTTGCAATACTAAACTCATGAGGAGGGAAAATAAATTTATTTGTCCAACCTGTAAACCCTTTTAACTCACCTTTAGAAGAAACAGAAGATTCTATAGCTCTCATTACAGTTGTACCTACAGCACAAACTCTTCTTTTTTCTTTTTTAGCTTTGTTAATTTTATCTGCAGTTGCATCTGAAATATCAATTTGCTCAGAATCCATTTTATGCTTAGACAAATCTTCTACCTCTACGGGGCTAAAGGTACCTAAACCAACATGTAACGTAGTTTCTGCAAACTCAACTCCTTTAATTTCTAAACGTTTAATTAAATGTTTAGAAAAGTGTAAACCTGCAGTTGGCGCTGCTACTGCTCCTTCATGCTTTGCATAAATGGTTTGGTAACGTTCATCATCTAACGGTTCTACATCTCTACCAATTGCTTTTGGTAATGGAGTTTGACCTAATTCTAATAATTTTGCTCTAAACTCATCATAAGGTCCATCAAATAAGAAACGTAAAGTTCTTCCTCTAGATGTTGTATTGTCTATTACCTCAGCAACTAAACTATCATCATCACCAAAAAATAATTTGTTCCCGATTCTAATTTTTCTTGCTGGATCTACTAAAACATCCCACAATCTATTTTCTGCATTTAGTTCTCTTAATAAGAAAACTTCTATTCTTGCACCTGTTTTTTCTTTGTTACCATACATTCTTGCAGGAAAAACCTTGGTGTTATTTAACATCATAACATCACCTTCATCAAAGTAATCTATAACATCTTTAAATAACTTATGCTCTATAGTTTGTTCTTTTCTGTTTAAAACCATTAAACGAGACTCGTCTCTATGTTCAGCAGGATATTTTGCTAACAATTCTTCTGGCAATTCAAATTCAAAGTGCGATAATTTCATATATATATTTGCTTATAACCGCGCAAAGATACGATATCGGAATAGGCGTTGTCAAGTGTTTGACCGTTTATTTATAGTTTATCTATTTTAATACCAATTTGTTGCATGTCATCCCAAAACTTTTGATACGATTTTGTAACCACTTCTGCATTTAATATATTGATAGGAACTTTAAAAGCTAAAGGTGCAAATGCCATAGCCATTCTATGATCGTTATAGGTTTTTATAGAAATATTTGAGTTTATTTCTGATGAAACTTCTAAATGCAAACTTGTATCTGTTACAGAAATTGCAGCTCCTAAATTGGTTAACTCATCATGTAAAGCGACTAACCTGTCTGTTTCTTTTATTTTTAACGTGTGTAAACCTGTTAAATTACACGCAATATTTTCTGCAAAACAAGTTACTGCAATAGTTTGTGCAATATCTGGAGCATTTTTTAAATCTATTTCTAAAGTCGCTTTCTTAGTTTCTGTTATTTTTTTCAGGGTGATAAAATTCTCGCCGAAAATAGTTTCTACACCAAAATGTTGATAGATTTCTGCCAAACAAGAATCTCCTTGTAAGCTTTCTTTTTTATAGGCTGATAAAGAAATTTCTGATCCTATTTCTGCCAAAGCAGCAATAGAATAAAAGTAACTTGCAGACGACCAATCTGATTCTACTACAACGGTTTGTTTTTTGATTGCTTTTTTAGGCAATACTTTAATAAAGTTTCCTCGAAAGCTTGTTTCTATTCCTAATTGATTTAACAAACTCAAGGTCATGTTTATGTAAGGAACTGAGGTGATTTTACCGATTAACTCAATTTCTAATCCGTTTTCTAGTTTAGAAGCAATCAATAACATCGAAGAAATATACTGGCTACTTACGTTACCATTAATTTGTACTTTCTCTTTTGTAATTTTAGATCCTTTAATTCTAATTGGAGGATACCCTTCTTTAGCTTCGTAAGAAATAGTTGCTCCTAAATCTTGCAAAGCATTTACCAAGATTTCAATAGGTCTATTTTGCATTCTCTCAGAACCCGTAAGAACCACTTCTCTACCTTCCTTAACAGCAAAATAAGAAGTTAAAAAACGCATTGCGGTACCTGCATGACCAATATTTACAACTTCTTCTTTTGTAGAAAGTGCATGTTGCATGTGCACAGAATCGTCTGAATCTGATAAATTTTCTATAGAAAGTTCTGGAAATAAATTTTGAAGAATTAACAGCCTATTCGATTCACTTTTAGAACCCGAGATTGTTATTTTCTCATTAATCTTTTTATTATTTACAACATTTAATAATATATCCATCTCCGTGAGTTCTATAAATTGATTTTTTTAACAAAGTGCCAAAGTTACTACTCAAAAGAGTTTTAACAAAGCTTCTTTGCAAGAAAAAATTAGTCTCCCGCAGATTGCGTAGATTTAAGCAGATTTTTCTTTTCTGTGCTAATTAGCAAAATCTGCGGGAGAAATTACATACTAACTTTAAGAATCAATAGAAATATCACTCTTTAAATCCAATTCGATTGCATTTTCTAAATCTTGTAAATGTTGTTTCCTTACTTTTAACTTTGTTTCTGCATGTGCTTTCTTATTTAGTTTAGCAAACATACCTGCTACTTTAATTGCGGTTGGTAATAAATGACTTTCAGGTGCAATCATGTCTAAAAACCCAGCCTTTACAGCATCTTTAGGATTATAAATTTCAGCATTATTTACACTTCTATTTACATACACTTCAGACAATCTAGCTTTTGCAATTGCAATACCAGCATTATGCATGGTCATACCAATCATCACTTCATTTAATCCGATTTTAAAATCGCCTTCTACCCCAATTCTATAATCTGCAGAAAGCAATAAAAAGGCTCCTTTTGCAATGGCATGACCAGAACACGCAATAATAATAGGCTGCGAAAAAGACAACATTCGCAATGATAATTGAGACCCTTTTGTAACCAACTCTTTAGCTGCTTCTGGTGATTTTGTCATCACTTTTAAATCGAATCCTCCAGAGAAAATTCCGTTTCTACCTGTAAGAATTACTACTTTATTTTCTGTTGCTGCTTTGTCTAAACTCGCATTTAACCCTGCTATTACTCCATGAGAAATGGCATTTGCTTTTCCGTTATTTATCGTAATTAAAGCATAATTTTCTTCTGATTTATAATTGACAAATTCGTTCATTCTTTTGATTTTGAAACAAGTTACAATAAAATTTATAATTGAACATTAATTCTATTTTCAGGGCTCCTTTCAGGTCAGATTTTATGCTTACCTCTTTTTTAAAACTATCATTGCAAAATTTACTTTTTAGTAAACTGTAGCTATCTCATTTTAAGAAAGGGATTGCTTCGTACCTAGCAAAAACGACAATTAAAAAAGAATTTGCAGATTAAAATGTAAAGTAATTACGATTTCGATAAAATATTAAAGCATAAGTAATATCACTTGTAGCTATCTAGATACACTAACTACATTTTAAACGAACGGTTTTAGGTATACTAAAATTTTGTCTTACTAACATTCTCTAATTCATTAATTATTAGCTATTATTTGTTTATTTTTGCCGAATTAAACAATTTAAAGACTTCTTTAACCGTTTTACGAAACACAAAATATCATACTATCTTTCACTTAAGAAGTAGTAAAATATATGGATAAAATTAAAAAACTATTTTTTTCTTTTCAGCAAGGATTTTCTTTTCTTTTTCTACTAAAATGGACATTTATCTGCTTACTTATAGGCGCATTAACGGGTAGTACTTCTGCTGTTTTTTTGTGGTCTTTAGAATGGGCAACAAATTATAGAGAAGCAAACCAATGGATTATTTGGCTACTACCTGTTGGGGGTTTTATTATTGGTTTATCTTATCATTATTATGGAGAAAGTGTTGTAAAAGGAAACAACTTATTGTTAGAAGAATTTCATTCTCCTAAAAAAGTAATTCCTTTTAAAATGGCTCCTTTGGTTTTTTTAGGTACTGTACTTACTCATTTATTTGGTGGCTCTGCAGGTAGAGAGGGAACTGCTGTACAAGTTGGTGGAGCCATTGCAGATCAGTTTACAAAAGTTTTTAAACTCTCTGATTTAGATAGGAAAATTGTATTAATTGCGGGTATAAGTGCAGGTTTCTCCTCTGTCTTTGGAACTCCTTTGGCAGGTGCTATTTTTGCATTAGAAGTAATGGTGATTGGAAGAATAAAATTTGATGCCATTTTACCTAGCTTTCTTGCAGCTGTTTTTGCAAATTATTTTTGTGTTGTTTGGCAAATTTCTCATCACACACATTATACCATTTCTACCATTACTGCTTTAACTCCAGCAAGTATCTTATGGTCTTTATTAGCAGGTATAATTTTTGGGTTGGCAGGTATGTTGTTTTCTAAATCTACGCACTTTTGGGGTGTTTTATTTAAAAAGCAGGTTAAATATCCTCCGCTTCGCCCAGTAATTGGTGGTGTCATTTTAGCTGTAATTGTATTCCTTATGGGAACCACAAAATACATTGGACTAGGTGTACCAACTATTGTAGATGCTTTTCATATAGATATGAATTCTTATGATTTTTTATTAAAAATACTATTCACATCCTTTACTTTAGGAGCAGGATTTAAAGGAGGTGAAGTAACTCCGTTATTTTATATTGGTGCTACGCTAGGAAATGTTTTAATATGGTTTATACCTTTACCAATGGGCTTATTAGCAGGAATGGGATTTGTTGCAGTTTTTGCAGGCGCAACAAACACACCTATTGCTTGTACAATTATGGGAATTGAATTATTCGGAATAGAATCGGGAGTTTTTATTGCCTTGGCTTGTACAACCTCTTATTTATTTTCTGGACACTCCGGTATTTATAGCGCTCAAATTATTGGAAGCCCAAAAAATATGTTTTTTAACAACGAAAAAGGACTAACCCTTACTGAAATTGATAATCAACACAATAAAGATTAGTCCTTAAAAACTTATTAAAAGTAAATAAATTACAACTCTAACTCATCTACATCTATCCAATTTTTCTTTTGTACCACAATTCCTTTATCTAGAATAACAACTCCGGGATTTGCTCTAATTACAGTTTTTAAGGTAGTTTCATCACAGAATAAAAAATCAAACGGTAAGTTATATTTCTCTTTAGTCAGAATTAAATCGTCTGTAAATGATGCAGACACTCCGTAAACAGTATATCCTTTTTCTTTTGCCTTCGTAGCTGCTTCTTTAATTGCCGGAAACCCATCTTTATCTACTTTATCTAAGTTATAAATAATCACCAACATTACTTTTTCTTTCTTCAATAACTCAGGAGCTAAATCTGCTTGTTCATCTTCTAGCATAAAATCATGTACTGGCGGAATTTCTCCATCCTCTTTATACTTCATTCCCTCCGGAATACTTTTACCAATTGCATATGGTCTAAAATCTATAATAGGCAAATGCGTTAAAACATGTTGCACAATAAATAAGAAACCGGCCAATGATAAAAATGTAATTACTTTTGGAATTTTCCCAGCAAAAATAGGCTTTACGTGTTTTGCTCCTACTACTAAAATAAGTACCAATCCAATTAAAACTATATTTTTATAGAAGGTTCCCCAAGTAGATAATTTTACAGCATCTCCAAAACAACCACAATCGGTTACTTTATTATAATACGCAGAGTACCAAGTTAAAAACAGAAAAACGAGCATTAAAGCGAACAAACTAAAAATAGTGATTTTTGGTTTGTAACCAATTAAAATCATAACACCCAATAATATTTCTGCAACTATTAAAAGTATTGCAAATGGCAATGCATACGGAATTAAAAACTCCATATTTAAAACATCCGCAGAAAAATACTCTTGAAACTTATATTGAGAACCTATTGGATCTACCAATTTTACAAAGCCTGAAAACACAAATAAGGCTCCTACTAAAATTCTTGAAATTTGAACTACTATTTTTGAAATCATAATTTCTCTATTTTTAATTGATGTTGTTTATTTTCATTAATTGTTAAATAATAAATAGCAAAAAAAAGTCTTCTTGTAATACTTGCATACTCTTTTGGTGTAATCTTATAGAGAGATGAAGCTGCTACAGCAAAATTTATACTATTAGAAATATACGCGCTTTTATATGTTTCTTTAAAATACTCATCTTTACTGCTATTTTCTTTTAAAAATTGAAAATATTTTCCCAAAACATTTATATTATAATGTTCTTCTTTTATAAATTTAAAACCTTTAGAAACCCGGTTTTCTTTTGGTACAATTACCCAAATTTCTTTAAAGAATGAAGTGTCTATATTTTTATATAATTTTTGTTGATTGGTATAATTAATTTTTAGTTTACTTCTAGAATCATCCAAAAAATTCTTTACACTTTTTTTTGTAAAAGCTTGATAATTTTCTGGTTTAGTTAAACTATTATCTAAACAAATTTCGCTTTCAAAAAAATCAACAATTTTAACCAAATCTTTTAATTCATTGTCTGTAAAGAAATTTGATAACATTTCATCGGATTTCATTTCCTTATAAGTTGGAGATTCTTTTTCAGAACAACTTATAAAAAGTAAAATAGATAATAAGAAAACTAACTTTTTCATAAACTTACATTTAAAACTTCTCGATACAAATACTCACTTTTCAATAAAGGGATTACTTCGTTACTAGCAATGAAGAGAACTTTGTTACTTTTAACTTTTTTTACCCCAAATGAATCAATGCAAAAACTGCGTAATTAATCATGTCTTGGTAATTCGCATCAATTCCTTCAGAAACCAATGTTTTACCTTTATTATCTTCAATTTGCTTAACGCGTAATAATTTCTGTAAAATTAAATCTGTTAAACTAGAAACACGCATATCTCTCCAAGCCTCTCCATAATCATGATTTTTATTCATCATTAATTCTTTGGTAATTTTGGCATGTTTATCATACAAAACTGTGGCTTCTTCCGTATTTAAATCGGGGTTAGCAACTACTCCATTTTCTAACTGAATTAACGCCATTATAGAATAATTGATGATTCCTATAAATTCAGATTTCTCCCCTTCATCCACTTTTCTAACCTCATTTTCTTGTAATTGACGAATTCTTTGCGCCTTAATAAAAATCTGATCTGTTAAAGATGGTAACCGTAAAATTCGCCACGCAGAACCATAATCACTCATTTTTTTTATAAATAAACTCCTGCATTCTTCAATTACAGCATCGTATTGTTTAGATGTATCTTGCATTTTCTCTTGTTAAAAAGTATTTGTTCAAAAATACTAAATCCTATAGGCATTTCATTAATTTTACCAAAGAATTTTAAAACGTATAAAGTTGAAAAAAATTGTTGTTTTTTGTGGCTCAAGCTTAGGTTTTAACCCAATTTATAAAGAAGCCGCCGTAGCATTAGGAAATCATTTTGTAAACAACAAAATTGGTTTGGTATATGGAGGCGGTAAAATAGGAATGATGGGCGCCATTGCCGATACAATTCTAGCTCATAACGGCGAAGTTATTGGTGTAATTCCTAAATTATTAGAAAAAGAAGAAGTTGCTCACTCTGGTGTTGAAGAAATGATAGTTTGTAATACAATGAGCGAACGTAAAGTAATAATGAGCAAATTAGTAGACGCTTACATTGCATTACCAGGAGGTTTTGGCACCTTAGACGAGTTGTTTGAAGCACTTACTTTAGGACAACTACATATTGAACAAAAACCTGTAGGACTCTTAAATGTAAACGGTTTTTTTGATGCTGTTTTATTGCAATTAGATAAAATGATAGCAGAAGGTTTCTTAAAACAAACCAATAGAGACATGTTAATAATTGGTACTTCCGTAGAAGATTTAATGCAAAAAATAAACACTTACAAAGCACCAAAAATTAGTCACATAATAAATAAAGTAGTTAGTTAGCATGACGATAAATTGCAAAGGTACTTTAGTCGATTTAGCCACCCCAAAAGTGATGGGGATTTTAAATATTACTCCAGATTCTTTCTTTGACGGTGGTAAATATAAAAACGAATCAGATTTTCTAAATCAAACTAACAAAATGATATCTGATGGCGCTACTTTTATAGATGTAGGCGCCTATTCTTCTAGACCTGGTGCAAAACATATTTCCGAAGAAGAAGAATTACAAAGAATTGTTCCTGTAATTAATTTATTAGTTCAAAATTTTCCAGAAATCATTATTTCTGTAGATACATTTAGAAGTAAAGTTGCCCAAGAAACCATAAATGCGGGTGCAGCCATTATAAATGATATTTCGGGTGGTAAAATGGACGATACTATGTTTACCACCGTTGCAAATTTACAAGTTCCTTACATTTTAATGCACATGTTAGGTACGCCACAAAACATGCAACAAAACCCCGTTTATAAAGATGTAACTCAAGAAATCATTTCTTTTTTCGCAGCACAAATACACAAATTACATCAACTTAAATTAAACGATATTATTATAGATGTTGGTTTCGGGTTTGGTAAAACAAATGTCCATAATTTTGAAATCTTAAAGAATTTAGAACTTTTTAAAAGTTTAGATGCACCTATTTTAGCCGGAATTTCTCGTAAATCTATGTTGTATAAAACGTTAGATATTTCTGCACAAGAAGCCCTAAACGCAACAACCTCTGCCAATACAATTGCCTTATTAAATGGCGCAAATATTTTACGTGTACATGACGTAAAAGAAGCGGTAGAAGCTGTAAAATTGGTAAATCAGATTTCCTTTTAGAAGCTATTTCCTGCTTTCCACTATATCTTTTTTTAAAAAAAATAAAAAAAGGATGCCGTTTCAATCAGGGCTAGACATATTTACGAACAAACTTCCCAAACAAAAAGCAACGTATCATTTAAAAATAATCACTTTTTAGCAATTAAGAAATCTCATCAAGATTAAATTATTGAGATTCTTCTTCATGTTCCATAAAGAATAACATCCTTTCTAAAAATAAAATATTTGGCATTCTTTTTGTTAAATATATGTTAACGTCAAAAACCAATCTAGTCAAACTTTAATAAATCAATTCGAAATAACTCGAACTGAAAACCATTTATTAACTTTTAAAAACTAGAAATTATGAGTAGAAAAGAATCTCCAGAAATTAATGCGGGTTCCATGGCAGACATCGCCTTTTTATTATTAATCTTTTTCCTTGTTACCACAACAATGAGTGTAGATGCAGGAATATCGAGAAAAATTCCGCAAAAACAAGAAAACCCCACAGATTTAGACATCAATGAAAGAAATATATTAGAAATAAACATCAACAAACACAATGCATTATTAGTAGATGGAAAAATAATTGAAGTAAAAGAGTTAAAACAAATTGCGATTAACTTTATAGACAATGGAGGTGGACTTGATATTAATAAAAACACTTGCAGTTGGTGCACAGGAAAGCGAGACAAACTATCTTCAGATCATCCATCAAAAGCAATCATATCAATAAAAACAGATAGATTAACAAATTATGGAACCTATCTTTCTACCCTCGATATTATAAATTCGGCTTACGCACATTTACGAAATAAATTGGCTATTAAACTGTACAAAAGAAATTATAAGAATCTTTTAGAAGAGTTAAAAGCATCAAACAACTCCGATAATAATCTTTTAGAAAAAATTAAATTAATTAGAGAAAAATACCCTTTATTATTATGCGATGCAGAAATTAATATCTAACATTGACTTTTGCCAATTTATTAGTACTTTAGCCTAAAATCAGTCAATTTTCATGTTCGATTTTATTGAGTTTTCTTTATTAGATGTATTAGATATTTTATTAGTTGCAACACTACTATACTACATATACAAATTATTAAAAGGTACTGTTGCTATTAACATTGTTATTGGTATAGCCTTTATTTTCTTAATCTGGAAAATTACACAAGCCTTAAAAATGGAAATGTTAAGTGGTATATTAGGCTACTTACTTTCTGGTGGAGTTATTGCATTAATCATTGTTTTTCAGCAAGAAATACGTAAATTTTTATTAATGATTGGTACTACAAACTTTACCAACAAACGTAATTTTTTAAAACAATTAAAATTTTTACAAACAGATATTAGTTCAGAAATTGAAACAGAAACAATTTTAGAAGCTTGTAAAAATATGTCTAAAACAAAAACTGGTGCTCTAATTGTTATTGAACGCACCAATTCTTTAGACTTTCTAATAAATACTGGCGATAGCATGAATGCTTTAGTAAATGTAGCTATTTTAGAAAGTGTTTTCTATAAAAACAGCCCTTTACACGATGGAGCACTAATTATTAGGGATAATTATATTGTTGCTACAAGGGTAATTTTACCCGTTTCTGACAGTACAAAAATTCCTGCAAGATTTGGACTAAGACATAGAGCTGCAATTGGAGTTTCGGAAAAAACAGATGCTGTTTGCTTGTTAGTTTCTGAAGAAACAGGAGAAATTTCTTATATAAAAGATGGTGGTTTTGAATTGTATGCTGATTATAATGACCTCGATGAAAAGCTTAAAAAAGACTTAATGTAAAGGTATTTATATTATGAATAAATTACTTTGGAAATTTTCAGGAGCTATTTTAGGAGGATTTTTAGGATGGCTGATAAGCTATAGATTGAGCCTTTTACTTTTAGGAAATGATAATTCTGGGTTTATAGTAATTGTTATAATGGTGTTTATGGGCATCCTCCTTGGAACAATTCTCGGTTTTGTTATAGCTGGAGAAAAATTTAAAAAACATCAAAAAAAAGTATAAAAAAAAGGTCCTCAATATTGAGAACCTTTTTAAATTTTAAAAATAACTTTCCTTATTTAGAAGGAGCCATTTTAGATTGAATATTAGATAATACACTTTTGTATTTCATTAATTCACTTGCATCTAATTTAGATGCTAATTTTTTTCCTTCTGCTAATAAAGCAGCTCCTTTAGGTGCTAAAGCAGCAATTTTACCTAAATTACCGTTAGCAGCAATATAATCTTTTGCATAAGTAGCGTATTCAGTTAAGTTTTTTGTTACCGCTTCATTTGCAAAACTAGGAATAGTAATTCCCGCTAATGCAGAATCTTTAGCTCCAGAAACAGCTTCTTTTGCTCCTTCAACAGCACTTTCAGCACCTTCTACAACTGCATTTGCTGCATCAGTAGCTCCATCTTTAACTTTAGTAGCAGCTTCTTTTGCTCCATCAGCTACTGCGTTAGCAGCATCACTTGCTCCTTCTGCAACTACATTTGCTGCATCTTTTGCTTCATTTGCAACTGTACCAGCCGCTTCTGTTGTTGCATCTTTTAATTCTTTAGCTCCTTCAGTAGCTTTTTTACAAGAAGAAAACATTAATGCTCCAACTACGAAAATTGATAATACGATTTTTTTCATTTTTTTGATTTGTTTTGTTTGTACCACAAAGGTAAATCAAAAATATTGATTTTAAGAAGCTTTCTTGATGCTAAATTGTTTATCGTATAAGTTTTTATAATACCCATTATCTCTGTCTAACAACTCATTATGAGTTCCTTCTTCCACTATTAAACCTTTATCCATCACAATAATCTTATCCGCTTGTTTTATAGTAGCTAATCTATGTGCAATAACAATAGAAGTTCTCCCTTTTGTAATGGTTTCTGTGGCGTATTGAATCATTTGTTCTGCATGAGAATCAACCGAAGAAGTCGCTTCATCTAAAATTAAAATACTTGGTTTACTTACATAAGCCCTTAAAAAAGCAATTAATTGTCGTTGTCCAGAAGATAACATAGCTCCACGTTCTTTTACGTTATATTGATAACCTCCTGGAAGTGTCATAATAAAATCGTGAATACCAATTTGTTTTGCCGCTTTTTCTACTTCCTTTAAAGTGATGTTTTCATCCTTTAAAGTAATATTATTTAAAATTGAATCTGAAAACAAAAAGACATCCTGTAAAACTACCGCTACTTGATTTCTTAAACTCTCTAAAGCATATTCATTTATCGAAATATTATCAACACTAATAGTACCACTATCAATCTCATAAAAACGATTAATTAAGTTGATAATAGTCGATTTACCAGCACCTGTAGCACCTACAATAGCTACTGTTTGTCCTTTTTTAACATTTAAAGAGATGCCTTTTAACACTTCTTCTCCTTTTATATAGCTAAAATGAACATCTTTAAAACTAATATCTCCTTTCAGTTTTTCTGCTTTTTGTGTTCCGTTTTTAACAATACTACTTTGTGTATCTATCACTTTAAAAACACGTTCTCCAGAAACGATACCCATTTGTAATTGGTTAAATTTATCTGCAATCTGGCGTAACGGTCTAAATAACATTTGTGCCATTTGCACAAAAGCCATTACGGTACCAGGACCAGGAACAGACCCTCCAATAATTTGTTTACTACCAAACCAAACAATTAAACCAATACCAATTGATGATAAAATTTCTGCAATAGGAAAGAAAATAGAAAAATACCAAATGGTTTTTACATACGCTTCTTTATGTTTATTATTAATCTCTTTAAAATTTTTATACTCTATGTTTTCTCTGTTAAATAGCTGTACAATCTTCATTCCTGTAACACGTTCTTGCACAAATCCATTTAAATTTGCTACTTGATTTCTTACTTCTTGAAACGTTGCTTTTATAGCTTGCTGAAAAACTCTCGTTGCATAAATTAAAATTGGTAAAACAGCCAATGCAATTAATGCTAACTTCCAATTAAAATAAAACATTAAAGCCGCTATTGCAAACATCTGTAAAACATCACTTACAATTGTAAAAACACCACTACTAAAAAAGGCGGCAATAGTTTCTATATCAGAAACCACTCTTGTTACTAATTTACCTACAGAATTGGTATCAAAATAAGACATTTTAAATTGTAAAATATGCCGAAATGTTTTTGCTCTAATATCTCTAATAATATGTTGCCCAACCCAGTTAGCATAATAAATAAAAGTAAAACGTAGCAATACTTCTATTAGCACTACTCCAAACATTAAAAGTATATTGTTAATAAGACCTTGTGTGTCTTTTTCTGTGATATATTTATCTACCGTTTCTTTTATTAAATAAGGGTTTAACAAAGCTACAAAAGCTAATAAAATAGTAGAAGAAACAGCTATAAAAAAGTTTAATTTATAGCGTTTTGCAAAAGACATCAGTCTTAAAAAGATTTGTAAATCGAAAGCTTTTCCTGTTTTATCTGCCAAAACCTAATATTTAATATTTGTTAAAAACAACCCTTTTGCAGGAACTGATAAGCCCGCATTTCCTCTATTTTTACTCTCTATAATTTTTCTAAAATCGTCTTTTGTAATTTTCCCCAAACCAACATCTACCAAAGTACCCACAATGGCTCTCACCATATTTCTTAAAAAACGATTTGCCGTAATATAAAACACCAACTCCTTTCCGTTTTGTTTCCAAACAGCTTCGGTAACATCACAATTATAAGTATACACATCTGTCTTAACTTTAGAAAAAGTCTGAAAATCGGTATACTCCAATAATAATTTTGCGGCATCATTCATTAAATCGATATTTAAATCCTGTGAATGTATTTGCCAAGAAAAGTCTAATAAAAAAGGGTTTCTACCCAACCATATTTTGTATTCGTAACTTCTGCTAAGTGCTCCAAATCGTGCGTGCATTTCATCATCAACCGAAAACACATTATACACAACAATATCCATTGGTAGTAATGAATTTAACTTATGCGGAATATCTCCCTTCAGTTCTTTTTCGATATCGAAATGAGCAAACATTTGAGAAGCATGTACTCCAGTATCCGTTCTTCCTGCTCCAACAACTTCTATCTTTTCTTGAAGAATGGTACTAACAGCTTTGTTCAATTTTTCTTGTACAGAAATAACATCTGGTTGAATTTGCCAACCATGATAAATTTTTCCGTTATAAGAAAGTTCTATAAAATACCTCAAGAAAGTGTGTTTTTGTAGCTGTCAAAATTACGGAATTTATTTTGTTATGATTACATTTGAAGCTAATAGAGACGTTAATCTTTTCTTACAATTACTTTTGATGAAGAAAATCTTATTATTATCTGATACTCATAGTTTTATTGATGCTCAAATTTTAAAGTTTGTAAAACAAGCTGATGAAGTTTGGCATGCTGGCGATATTGGCAATTTAGAAGTTACCGACACCATCAAAAAACTAAAACCTTTACGTGCTGTTTTTGGTAATATTGATGGAGCCGAAGCAAGATCTGAATTTACATTAGATTTAAAGTTCGAAATTGAAAATGTTTCAGTTTGGATAACCCATATTGGCGGTTATCCTAATAGATATGATAAAAGAATACGTGAGGAAATAAAGTTAAATCCTCCAAAAATATTTATTTCAGGGCATTCACATATTCTAAAAGTACAATACGATAAAAAACTAAATTTATTGCACTTAAACCCAGGTGCCGCAGGAAACCATGGTTTTCATAAAGTAAGAACCATGTTACGTTTTGCTTTAGAAAACGGAGAAATAAAAAACATGGAAATTATAGAATTGGCTAAACGAGGTTAATTGCCTCTTTTTCTAAAATAGGCAATACTACTTTAATAACAGTACCGTTCTTTAGAGTAGAATCTATTAGAAAATCTCCTTTCATCATTTGTATTCTTGCTTCAATTTGATTTAAACCAAGACCGTCTTTATTGATGATTTTGTTTTTATCAAAACCAATGCCATCATCTGAAATTCTTAAATACAGTTTGCTATCTGCTTCATTTAAATGAATCATCGCTTTTTCAGCTTTACTGTGCTTTAAAATATTATTAACAAATTCTTGAATAATATTATATACTTTTATTTCAAAGTTTTGTTCATACCTCCTAGTTTCGCCTATTCTTGTATCAATCTTAATTTGAGAGTTAGAGTACTTATCTGCCATATCTTTTATAGCGTATTTTAACCCAAATTTTAACAAAACGGAAGAAACTAAAGTATGAGATAAGTCTCTAATTTTTTGAGAAGCTTCTGTAATAATCTCTTGAGTTTTATCTATCTCTATAGGAATTTCGCCATTTAACTGGCTTCTTGTAGCTTGTAAGTGAAGATTTGCTGATGATAATAAAGCACTAACACTATCGTGCAAAGTTTCTGCTATTTGTTTCCTTTCAGACTCTTTACCATCTATTGTAGCATTTAAAATTCTTACTTGCGATTCTGATCTTATCTTTTCTATATTTTGATGCTGGAGTAATTGGGTTTGAGAAAGTTGAAGCCCAAAATTCTTTTGTCTTAATTTATACACATTAACCCAAAACAATAAAGATAATATAATTACAAAAGCACTAATAACAATCGCCAAAAAAATCCTTTGATTTTTAAGACGTTTATTTTCTGCCTCTTTTAAAACTAATTTTTTAACAGTATCAACATCATATTCTGCATTAATTTTTTTTACGATACCTCTAAATTCAGTGTCTCTTAAACCATCTTTTATATCATAAGACATCTCTTGAAATTCATACGCTTTATAATCTTTTAATTTATACATAGACCAAGATAGATTGGCATATAAACTTGCTTTAAACCTTATAGCTTTCGCACTATTATCATTCCTTATTAATGCTAACCCCTCTAAATAAGTTTTTTTAGCTAACTTATAATCTTCTTGAATTAAATAGATACTCGCCAAATTTCCTAAGGCTGCAGCTTGATTTACTTTATCATTTTTCAATTTATGAATACTTATTGATTTATTTGCAAATTTTTCTGCTAAATCATATAAGGAATCATTGATGTAAAAAGCTGATAAATTACTATATACTTTCGCTTTCTCTTCTGAAAAATCATCACTTAACTCATTAATATCAATAATTTTACCATAAAAATACAAAGTACTATCTCTATACTTTTTTAAGAGCTCTTTATCTTTTAGGAGCTCCCTTTCTTTAAGCTTGTGATAAGAACTACCTAAACGAAGGTAATTTTGAATTAAAAATTTTTTATTAAAATTATTGTTATTAACATCTAATAAGAGAGAGTCTTTTAGAATATCATTTACATTAACTCTAAAATATTTGATACCATCTTTAAAGCCTAAGGTTTCATAAAAAATATTACCTATTAAAAAGTTTGTTTTATAAAATATTTTCCTATCCTTATTTTTTGACCTATCCAATAATATAAAAGCTTTTTTTAATGCTAAATCAAATTTTTTATCCTCATATAATTTGTTAACATTTCGAAAATTTTTAATTAAAAGACTATCATTTAATTGCATATAAAAAGAAGCTGTATGAAATACAGCTTCTTTTTTATTAGGTAGTGCCTTAAATACAACCGACAAAAAAAATATTAAAAATATCTTATTTAAAGTTTTCAATACTTCTTATATTATTATTACCTCAGGTCTTCTTTCTTTTGTATAAGAATAAGACTTAGAATTTGTTTTGGCAGCAGTAGTATTATCCTCTTTAAGAATATGATTTACAAAATCAATTTCTAGAGCTTCACCATCTATTTTATCAAAAACTTTAGAGAAAGTTGTTACATCTGTTTTTCCTTCTTCTAAATGAACTTCATAAATATTCAACTCATCATTATAAACAAAATCTACTTTTACTTTGCTGTTTACTGTAAAATCTAAAGTGTATGTTCCATCTTCATTTCCAGAAATACTATACTCAGAAAGCATATCTTCATTTTCATCTTTAGACAAAGAAGCATTTTTATCTTTAATAGTAATTTGGGGTTGATGACTAGAATTAGTATCTACAAAACCTACTTTAAGCTGATTTCCATCAATAGTAAGATCTTGCGTAACTTTACGGCTTAACAGATTCTCTGATGAATATAAATAAATATAATTTGTATTTGTAGTGTCATCAACAACGTTTTCCGTTTTTACATTACCATTTACGTTGTAATCTAAAAAATATCCTCCGTTAGCATCTCTATTAATCGTAAATGTTTTTAAAAGATCTAAAGATTGTTCTTCTTGTAAAAGTGTTTCGTTGGTAGAACAAGAAGAAAAAACTAGTACTACTGATACTAATAAGGCAAATAAGTTGAAATTTTTCATAATGTGAAGGGGGGATTAAGATTTAATACTTTGTTTAATTTAATTATTTTCGAGAACTATTATTATATTATTTAATTAGCTAAGGCAAGAATGTATGCAACAATTAGGGGTTCTAGGGGTTTAACTATAAAGCCTTTTAGGGGAATGATTTAAAAAAATCAAAGCTTATGAATAATTATTTTTTGGGGGATAAGAACTATACTATATTGTTTTTTACTGCATACATTGCCAAGCCTACTGCATTTTTTACATTTAATTTTTTTAACAAACTCTTTCTATACGTTTCTATTGTATTCTTACTCAGATGCATTATATCAGCCATTTCTATAGTGCTATGTTCCTGTGTAATCAATTTTAAAACATCCAATTCTCTTTCTGTTAAACTATCTAACAAAAATTTCCCTGGTACTTCTCCCTTAGGAACCATTTGACCAGATAAAGATTGTAACAATATCTTTTGAATATCATTACTAAAATATTGTTCTCCTTTAGCAACCGCTTTTATAGCATTTATAATATGCTCGCCAGCATTGTTTTTAGAAATATATCCCATACAACCAAGATTTAAAACTTCTTGAACAATTTTAAGATCATCATAACTAGACAATATTATAACCTTTTGGTCTACTCTCTTTTCTCTAAAATATTTTAACACTTCAAAACCATCTAAAACTGGCATGGTAATATCTAATACTAAAACATCTGCGGTGTTTTCTTTTTGACTAAACCAATCAATCACCTCTTGTCCTGTTAAAGAATATCCTTTTATTTCAATCTCTTTATCAGTTTTTATTACAGCGATGATACCTTCTATTAATATTTTATGGTCATCAGCTACATGAACGTATATCTTTTCTTTCATTTTTACATTACAAATTTAATTCACAAATTAAAACTATACAATACCCATTTACAGTGAAATTTTCACCTCCCTATTTTCAGTTAGACGCCTCACTGAAAACAGTGAGACACTTATTTTATGACATTGATTTTCAACACATTAGATCCTCGTAAGATTTTAATATATTCGTCTCTAAAAATACAAATTAAAAACTCAAATTAGATTTAAACTCTGAAAACATATAGAAAACAAAAAACCGAGAATTAAATTCTCGGTTTTTTTTCGCACTAAATATACTAATATGATAGGTTTATCGCAATCTATCTACAGATTTCACAAGATCTTCATCCTTTTTAATAGCCTTATTTGCCAAAACAATAAGCAAAACAACTAAAATCGGTAAGAACATCCCAATACCCTTCTCCGAAATCGAAACTTCTCCAGGTAAAGTTAGAGATACATAAATCAATAATCCTAATAAAAAAAGATTGATCAAAATAACTAAACGTCCTACAACAAACTGTAACTTTCTATTTTTAAATAAAAAAATTGTTACAAAAGAGACTATTGCAGAAAGCAAATATAACAAAGGAATTACTTTTAAAAGCATAGAATCTCTAAAAAATAAATCTAAAGCAAATATTTCTTCCTTAAGATTACTCCAAATATTGAATACAAATATCAACCCTCCAGAAACTGCGGTTGCTAATAATAAATATATACTCTGTATTCTTTGAATCATCTTAAAAAATAGGTTTACAAAAGTAGAACTTTCTTTTTTAAAAAGAAAACCTAAAACTTAAAAATTTTGTATATATTTGTAATATAGTAACCACCCAATAAATATTGTATAGTACTATATACAATACATAAACTCTAAAAAAAAATTATAATTAATCTTATCTAAGATAAGGTTTCCAATTTAACTTAACATATAACGAATGTTCGAAATCTCAGAACTAAAAGCAAAAACACTTGCTGATTTACAGGTAATTGCAAAATCTATTGGTCTATCAAAGACGAGTCAACTTAAAAAACTAGATTTAGTGTATCAAATATTAGATACACAAGCTGCAAACCCTGTAGATACTTCACCAACTGTAACTGAAGTAAAACCAAAAACAGAAAAACCTAAAAGAAAAAGAGTTTCTAAAGTTGCTACACCTGTAAAAACTAAAACCGAAATAGAAACACCAACACCTGCTGTAGAAACAAAAGAAGAACCAATAAAACAAGAAAAGGTACCTCAACGAAAACCTATTGCTAGAAAAACTGCGGCTAAAGAGACTCCAGCAAAGACAGAAAACAAAACGGAAGCAACTAAAGAAAGAGTTGTTAAACAGGTTGAGAAAAAAGAGCCTAAACCGGCTAATAATCAAAATAAACCACAAACAAATAAGCCACTACCAAAGAAAAACCCAAATCAAAATAGAGACAAGAACAACTCTAATAGAAATAATGGTAATAAATCTGGTAATCGTTATAAAGATCCAGATTTTGAATTTGATGGAATTATAGAAAGTGAAGGCGTATTAGAAATGATGCCTGATGGATATGGTTTTTTACGTTCTTCTGATTATAATTATTTATCATCTCCAGATGATATTTATGTTTCTCAATCTCAAATTAAATTATTTGGCTTAAAAACAGGTGATACCGTAAGAGGAAATGTTCGTCCACCTAAAGAAGGTGAAAAATATTTTCCTTTAATTAGAGTATCCAAAATAAACGGATTAAACCCTAACTTAGTTAGAGATCGTGTTTCTTTTGAGCATTTAACACCTTTATTTCCTCAAGAAAAATTCAATTTAGCAGAAAGAGGTAGTTCTTTATCAACAAGAATTATCGATTTATTTTCTCCTTTAGGAAAAGGACAAAGAGGTATGATTGTAGCACAACCTAAAACGGGTAAAACCATGTTATTAAAGGATGTGGCAAATGCAATTGCAGCTAATCACCCAGAAGTTTATCAAATAGTATTATTAATTGATGAGCGCCCGGAAGAGGTTACAGACATGAAACGTAATGTACGTGGAGAAGTTGTTGCTTCTACCTTTGATGAACCAGCAGACAAACACGTAAAAGTTGCCAACATTGTTTTAGAAAAAGCAAAACGTTTGGTAGAATGTGGGCATGATGTTGTTATTCTTTTAGATTCAATTACACGTTTGGCAAGAGCTTACAATACCGTTGCACCTGCATCTGGTAAAATACTTTCTGGTGGTATCGATGCAAACGCATTACACAAACCAAAACGTTTCTTTGGTGCAGCAAGAAACATAGAAAATGGTGGTTCTTTAACCATTATTGCAACAGCACTTACAGAAACTGGTTCTAAAATGGACGAAGTAATTTTCGAAGAATTTAAAGGAACAGGTAATATGGAACTTCAATTAGATAGAAATATTTCTAATAGACGTATTTATCCTGCTATCGATTTAATTAAATCTTCTACAAGACGAGATGATTTATTATTAGACGCTAAAACCGTACAAAGAATGTGGGTTTTACGTAAATATCTTGCAGACATGAACCCTATAGAAGCGATGGAATTTATTAATGACAAAATTAAATTCTCTAAAAATAATGATGAGTTTTTAATTTCTAT